>NZ_JBEOWS010000242.1:0-15124 GCF_040296125.1 Streptomyces sp. NPDC002265
GCGACGAACCCTGCTGCTATCAGGCACTGGCGGAGCTGCCCGTCTTTGACGGCAACCACGTCGTCCTCGGCGCCTGGGTGGTCGGGGACGAGCCGCTCCACCGGCCAGTGGAACTTCGAGGACCCCGCGGCCGCCGGACCGGCCGAGTCCGCGGCTCCGGCCGCCGGGCACGACGTGACGGGCCGCTGGTCGATTCCCGTCGCCACCGGCGACCTCCCGGACGAGTCCGGCGAGTTCACCACGTCGGCGCTGGTGGAGCAGTGGGGCCAGAACCCGCCCGCCACCCTCCCCGGCGGCGCGCCCGCCCCCTGGGCCACCGACACCACCGGGGCGGCGGGGGAGCCGTGGGGGCAGCAGGCGCTCGCGCAGCCGCACGCCGAACCTCACACCGAGTCCCACCCGGAGCCGTACGCGGCCGCCCAGGGCGCTCCCGAGCCCTCCAGGGCCCCGCAGGGCGCCGGCGCACCCGAGGGCGCCCACGAGGCCCCTGGGGCGCACGAGGAGGCCGCCGAGCCCGCCACCGAGGCCGACGCGCCCCCCGCGGACGCGGCGCCGGCGGACCGCCCGGAGACCGACGCACCGCAGGACGGCGCCGCCGCGCCGGACGACGACCTCGCCGTGCCGTTCCACGACGACCACCCCCTCGCCTCCTACGTGCTGCGCGTCAACGGCTCCGAGCGCCCCGTCGCGGGCGCCTGGATCGGCGAGTCGCTGCTGTACGTGCTGCGCGAGCGGCTCGGCCTCGCGGGCGCCAAGGACGGCTGCTCGCAGGGCGAGTGCGGAGCCTGCAACGTCCAGGTCGACGGCCGGCTCGTCGCCTCCTGCCTGGTCCCCGCCGTCACCGCCGCCGGCAGCGAGGTCCGTACCGTCGAGGGCCTGGCCGTCGACGGACGGCCCTCGGACGTGCAGCGGGCGCTCGCCCGGTGCGGCGCCGTGCAGTGCGGTTTCTGCGTGCCCGGCATGGCGATGACCCTGCACGACCTGCTGGAGGGCAACCCGGCCCCGACCGACCTGGAGGCCCGCCAGGCCCTGTGCGGCAACCTGTGCCGGTGCTCCGGATACCGGGGCGTCCTCACCGCCGTGCACGAGGTGGTCGCCGAGCGCGAGGCCCTCGCCGCCGCCGAGGCGGCCGAGGCCGAGGCCGAACCGGAGGCCGCCGAGGCGCGCATCCCGCACCAGGCGGGACCGGGCGCGGGCAGCGTCAACCCGGCCGCGTTCAACCTGCCGGGCGCCCCCGGCATCCCCGGCACCCCGGGTCAGCACGACGGTACGTACGGCCAGGACGGAGGCCAGGCGTGAGCAACGAAGCCGCCACCGCGATCACCCCCGCGGAGGCAGCCCCCGCCCCCGAGCCGATCCCGCACGGTCTCGGCGCCTCCCTGCGGCCCGCCGACGCGCGCGCCAAGACCGAGGGCACGTTCCCGTACGCGGCCGACCTGTGGGCCGAGGGACTGCTGTGGGCGGCCGTGCTGCGCTCCCCGCACCCGCACGCGCGCATCGTCTCCATCGACACCAGCCACGCGCGCGAGATGCCCGGCGTACGGGCCGTCGTCACCCACGAGGACGTTCCCGGCAGCGCCCTGTACGGCCGCGGCCGGGCCGACCGCCCGGTGTTCGCCTCCGAGGTCGTACGCCACCACGGCGAGCCCATCGCCGCCGTCGCCGCCGACCACCCGGACACCGCGCGGATGGCCGCCGCCGCCGTCATCGTCGAGTACGAGGTGCACGAGCCGGTCATCGACCCCGAGCTGGCGTTCGAGGCGGAGCCCCTGCACCCGGACGGCAACCTGATCCGCCACATCCCGCTGCGCCACGGCGACGCGGACGCGGTCGGCGAGGTCGTCGTCGAGGGCCAGTACCGCATCGGCCGCCAGGACCCTGCCCCCATCGGCGCCGAGGCCGGCCTCGCCGTGCCCCGCCCCGACGGCGGCGTCGAGCTGTACGTCGCCTCCACCGACCCGCACGCCGACCGTGACACCCTCGCCGCCTGCTACGGCCTCGAATCCGACCGGGTCAAGATCGTGGTCACCGGCGTCCCCGGTGCCACCGCCGACCGCGAGGACCAGGGCTTCCAGCTCCCGCTGGGCCTGCTGGCGCTGAAGACCGGCTGTCCGGTGAAACTGACGGCGACGCGCGAGGAGTCCTTCCTCGGACACGTCCACCGGCACCCCACCCTGCTGCGCTACCGCCACCACGCCGACGCCGAGGGCCGGCTGGTGAAGGTCGAGGCGCAGATCCTGCTCGACGCGGGCGCGTACGCCGACACCTCCTCCGAGGCCCTGGCCGCCGCCGTCTCCTTCGCCTGCGGCCCCTACGTGGTGCCGAACGCCTTCATCGAGGGCTGGGCCGTGCGCACCAACAACCCGCCCTCCGGCCATGTCCGGGGCGAGGGCGCCATGCAGGTGTGCGCCGCCTACGAGGCGCAGATGGACAAGCTCGCCAAGAAGCTGGGCCTCGACCCGGCCGAGGTGCGGCTGCGCAACGCCCTGGCCACCGGGGACATCCTGCCCACCGGCCAGAGCGTGACCTGCCCGGCGCCGGTCGCCGAACTGCTCCAGGCCGTACAGGAGTTCCCGCTCCCGCCGCTGCCCAAGGACACCCCCGAGGAGGAGTGGCTGCTGCCCGGCGGCCCCGAGGGCGCGGGCGAGCCCGGCGCCGTGCGCCGGGGCGTGGGCTACGGCCTCGGCATGGTGCACATGCTCGGCGCGGAGGGCGCCGACGAGGTCTCCACCGCGACCGTGAAGGTCCACGACGGCGTGGCCACCGTGCTGTGCGCGGCCGTGGAGTCCGGCCAGGGCTTCACCACCCTGGCCCGCCAGATCGTCCAGGAGACCCTCGGTATCGACGAGGTGCACGTGGCACCGGTCGACACCGACCAGCCGCCCGCTGGCCCCGGCTGCCGGGGCCGGCACACCTGGGTGTCCGGCGGCGCGGTCGAACGGGCCGCCAAGATGGTCCGTACGCAGCTCCTCCAGCCCCTGGCGCACAAGTTCGGCATGTCCACCGAGCTCCTCCAGATCACCGACGGCAAGATCACGTCGTACGACGGGGTGCTGTCCACCACCGTCACCGAGGCCCTGGAGGGCAAGGAGCTGTGGGCCACGGCCCAGTGCCGCCCCCACCCCACCGAGCCGCTGAACGAGTCCGGACAGGGCGACGCCTTCGTGGGTCTCGCCTTCTGCGCGATCCGCGCGGTCGTCGACGTCGACATCGAACTCGGCTCGGTACGGGTCGTGGAGCTGGCCGTCGCCCAGGACGTGGGCCGGGTCCTCAACCCGATCCAGCTCGCGGCGCGCATCGAGGCGGGCGTCACCCAGGGCGTCGGCATCGCCCTCACCGAGAACCTGCGCACCCCGCGCGGCCTGGTCCGCCATCCGGACCTCACCGGGTACGCGCTGCCCACCGCGCTGGACGTGCCCGACATCCGGATCGTCAAGCTCGTCGAGGAGCGGGACGTGGTCGCGCCCTTCGGGGCCAAGGCCGTCAGCGCGGTACCCGTCGTGACGTCCCCCGCGGCGATCGCCTCCGCGGTACGGGCCGCCACGGGCCGCCCGGTCAACCGGCTGCCGATCCGCCCGCAGGCCGCGGTGGTGACCGCGCAGTGACCGCCCCCGGACAGGAGCCCGAGCCCCGCGGCTACGAACCGGCGCCCGGTGTCGGCAAACTGCTGCTGTGGGTCCTGCTGTTCGTCCTGGCCGCGGTGGTCGTGGTACTGGGCGGCGTGTACCTCACCTGAGGCGCTGAGGCCTTGGGCCGTTGAGGTCATGAGGCCTTGCGGAGCTGAGGCCTTGAGGCGCTGAGGTCTTGAGGCGCTGAGGTCTTGAGACGCTGGGCCCGGCCGCGCGAGCCGGGCTACCGCGTTGCGCTTCCCGCCGCCCCGACGCCCCGCCGCCGCGTTGCGCTTCCCGCCGCCCTGCCGCCCGGCGGGGGAGACGTTGCGGCTGATTTCGGTGGGACGGGAACGTGCGGGAGGGACCTGGCGTCTTTCTCACCGGGTCCGTTGTCAGTGGTGCCGCGTAGTGTCCTGGGCAGTGGGACGGCGCGCCCGCGGGGCCGGTCCACCAGGGGACTGCGGGACAGCGGCACTTCGACAGCGACTGCACGCACGGGGGCATGATGAGCACGACCGACACCGTCGGCACCACGGTGATCACCTTCACCGAGGACGAACTGGATCCCTACGTCACCCACGCGCCGACGCGCCGCTGGCTGAGCGGCCCCGGCCTGCCCGCCGACGGCGACCTGCTGTCCTTCGCCGCGCTGCGCACGGACGGCCTGCGCACGGTCGCCGACTCCACGGGCGCTCCCGACCGGCTGACCACGGAGCTGCGCGACCGGCTGGTCATCGGCGGGATCCTGGGCATGGACGGCCGCGAGACCGAGTCGCTGCTGCTCGACGGCGCGACCGGAGCGATCTCGACGACGTACTTCCTGCACGACCGACCCGATCTGATGGACAGTCGCCCGCTGGCCCCCTCGCTGGAGAAGCTGGTGCGCTTCGCCACCGCGGCGGACGAACTGGCGGCCCTGCGCGGCCAGTTCGCCTCGTACGCGGGACGCCTCGGCCCCCGGGCGGCGGCGCAGGCCGCACAGCACCTGCTCGCCCTGTTCGAGGAGGGTTCGGACGGCGACCCGGGACCCTTCTGGCGGATGACCGCGGTGATCCGCCCCCTGTCCCTGGTGGCGGGCCCGGGGACGACGTCCGGTCTCGCCCTGGACCTGCCGCCCCGCCTGCTGGACGAGGCGTTCGGCGCGGGCCGGGTCGCCCGCTTCGAGGAGGTCGACTTCCCGCCCGCGCTCACCCACGAGCCGACCCGCCGCTTCCTGCGGGAGGCGGGCCTGCCGGAGGACGGCTACTGGTTCGCGCTGGACCCGGACGTGCCGCTGGCGTCCCTCGCCGAGTACCACGCCACCGAGCAGGAGGACTCAGTGCCCGCCGTCGCGAGTCTCCCGGCCGACGCCGACCGGCTGATCCGCCTCGGTCACCTCCTGGAGGACACCAGCCTCGTCGTCGACGGCGCCACCGGCACGGTCCTGTGCTGGAGCGAACCCGACGCCGCCCTGCGCCCCCTCAACGCCGACGTCTCCACGCTCGCCTTCACCCTCTGGCTGATCAACCGCGAGAAGTCCCTGGACGCGGTCCACGCCCTCACCGACGCCTACGGTCAGCTGGCCGACACCATGTCCCGCACCCTCGCCCAGACCGACCCCCTCGCCTGCGACCCGACCCCGTCCACCGCCACGGACGACGGCCGCCGCTACTGGCCGGAGGCCTTCGGCGACGAGGCGGGCGGGGTCCTGCACGCATGACGAAGGGCGACACCCCCGAGGGTGCCACCCTTCTGTTCCGCCTGGTCAGACAACCAGAGGCCATGGCGGGATTCGAACCCACGTAACTCGCTTTGCAGGCGAGCCCCTGAACCACTCGGGCACACGGCCGGGTCGGTGGAGGCTCTCGGCCTCCGTTCCGAACTCGATGTGATGACCGTAGGGCGGGGCGGGGGAGGGGCTCAAGGGAGACGCCGGGGCTGCAACAGGACTGCCATACGCCGTTCACGAACGGGGATTTCGCGCCGGGGTGAACGGGGCTTTCGAGGGGGGCGGCGGTCGTAGGACCAAGGTCTCAGACCTGTCCCAACCACCCGACAGGTGTCAAACTCGGTCGAGGACCTTACTCTGTCGACCATGACCGCCCTGGAACCACGCGACACCGCTGTCGCAGACGTCGCTCCCACCCTGCCGGCCGCCGAGGGCGACGAGAGCACCGTGCTGAGCCGGTCCTATCGGGCGCTCAGCATCGGGATGGTGTCCGTCGTCCTGCTCATCGCCTTCGAGGCGACCGCCGTGGCCACCGCGATGCCGGTGGCCGCACGGGATCTGGACGGGGTGTCGCTGTACGCGTTCGCGTTCTCCGGGTACTTCACGACCAGCCTGCTGGGCATGGTGCTCGCCGGGCAGTGGTCCGACCGCAAGGGACCGCTGGGCGCGCTGACCAGCGGAATCGCCGCCTTCGCGGCCGGGCTGGTGATGTCCGGCACGGCACAGGCGATGTGGCCGTTCATCGCGGGGCGGGCCGTGCAGGGACTGGGCGGCGGACTGGTGATCGTCGCGCTGTACGTCATCGTCGGCCGCGCCTACCCGGCCCGGCTGCGCCCGGCGATCATGGCGGCGTTCGCCGCGAGCTGGGTCGTGCCGTCGGTGGTCGGACCGCTGGCCGCCGGGGCGGTGACCGAGCAGCTCGGCTGGCGTTGGGTGTTCCTCGGGATACCCGTGCTGGTCGTCTTCCCGCTGGCGCTCGCGTTGCCGCAGATCCGGCGGCGCGCGGCCGGGCCAGTGGGCGGGGAGGCTGCGGCCTTCGACCGGCGCCGGATCCGGTTCGCCCTCGGGATCTCCGTGGGCGCCGGGCTGATCCAGTACGCCGCCCAGGACCTGCGCCCGAGCTCGCTGCTCCCGGCCGTCGTGGGCGTCGTGCTGCTCGTGCCCGCCGCCCACAACCTGCTGCCGCACGGCACCTGGCGGGCGGCCAGGGGGCTGCCCTCGGTCGTGCTGCTGCGCGGGCTGGCGTCCGGGGCCTTCGTCGCCGCCGAGTCCTTCGTACCGCTGATGCTCGTCACCCAGCGGGGGCTGTCGCCGACGGCGGCCGGGTTCTCCCTGGCGGCGGGCGGCGTGACCTGGGCGATGGGTTCGTGGGTGCAGTCCCGGCCGCGGATGGAGCCGTACCGGGAGCGGCTGACGACGGTCGGCATGGTGCTGGTCGTGGCCGCCATCGCCGTGGTCCCCAGTGTGCTGATCCACGCCGTGCCCGTCTGGACCGTCGCCGTCGTCTGGGCGGTCGGCTGCTTCGGGCTGGGCCCGGTGATCTCCTCCACCGGTGTGCTGCTGCTCCAGCTCTCCGCCCCCGAGGAGGCGGGCGCCAACTCCGCCGCCCTCCAGATCTCCGACGGCCTCTCCAGCGCCCTGCTGCTCGCGGCGGGCGGTGCCGCCTTCGCGGCGCTCGGCGGCGGCTCCGTCGCCGACGCCACCGGGGCCCGCCCGGCCGCCTTCGCCGCCGTGTTCCTGCCGATGGCGGCCGTTGCCCTGGCGGGAGCCTGGGTGACCACCCGGCTGCGGGAGCGCTGATGTGACCGTGCGCGCCGACGGCCGTCGGCGCGCAGAGCGTGACGTTTCTCGCCCCGGCCCCGGTGGCGATCTCGCCGCCGTATCAACGGAGATGACGTACATCCTGGTCATCGGCGTGATCTCCGGCCGGGTGACGGCGCCGGGTCGATCGTGGGGACTGTGAGGTGGGTCCCAACCGGCGGTGACGCGGGCTTGTCCACGCTTCGCCGAGGTCGGGGCGCCGGTAGGGTGGCCCGGTTGTCATACGTAGCCGAGCCGCATCGACCCCCACCCGGAGACCGTGACTACTGCCGCCGCCACCTCCAGCTCGTCCAGTTCGTCGCACTCGCACCACCTCTCACCGGCCTACCCGGGCCGCGCCCCCTGGGGTACCGCCAGCAGGCTGCGTGCCTGGCAGCAGGGGGCGATGGAGAAGTACGTCCAGGAGCAGCCGCGCGACTTCCTCGCCGTCGCCACCCCCGGCGCCGGCAAGACGACCTTCGCGCTGACACTGGCCTCCTGGCTGCTGCACCACCACGTCGTGCAGCAGGTGACCGTGGTCGCGCCGACCGAGCACCTGAAGAAGCAGTGGGCGGATGCGGCCGCGCGGATAGGGATCAAGCTGGACCCCGAGTACAGCGCGGGCCCGCTCAGCCGGGAGTACCACGGCGTCGCCGTCACGTACGCCGGTGTCGGGGTGCGGCCCATGCTGCACCGCAACCGCGTCGAGCAGCGCAAGACCCTGGTCATCCTCGACGAGATCCACCACGCCGGTGACTCCAAGTCCTGGGGCGAGGCCTGCCTGGAGGCGTTCGAGCCGGCCACCAGGCGGCTCGCGCTGACCGGTACGCCGTTCCGGTCCGACACCAACCCCATCCCCTTCGTGACGTACGAGGAGGGCAACGACGGCATCCGGCGCTCCTCGGCCGACTACACGTACGGCTACGGCAACGCGCTCGCCGACCACGTCGTGCGGCCGGTCATCTTCCTGTCCTACAGCGGCAACATGCGCTGGCGGACGAAGGCGGGCGACGAGATCGCCGCCCGGCTCGGCGAGCCGATGACCAAGGACGCCGTCTCGCAGGCCTGGCGTACCGCGCTCGACCCGCGCGGCGAGTGGATGCCCAGCGTGCTGCGCGCCGCCGACCAGCGGCTCACCGAGGTCAGGAAGGGCATCCCGGACGCGGGCGCCCTGGTGATCGCCTCCGACCAGGACTCCGCGCGCGCCTACGCCAAGCTGATCCGCGAGATCACCGGGACGAAGGCGACGCTCGTCCTGTCCGACGACACCGGCGCCTCGAAGCGGATCGACGACTTCAGCGCGAGCACCGACCGGTGGATGGTCGCCGTCCGCATGGTGTCCGAGGGCGTCGACGTGCCCCGGCTCGCGGTCGGCGTGTACGCCACCACCATCTCCACCCCGCTGTTCTTCGCCCAGGCCGTCGGGCGCTTCGTGCGCTCCCGGCGGCGCGGCGAGACCGCGTCCGTCTTCCTGCCGACCGTCCCCGACCTGCTCACCTTCGCCAACGAGATGGAGGTCGAGCGCGACCACGCCCTCGACAAGCCGAAGAAGGAGGGCGAGGAGGACCCTTACGCCGAGTCCGAGAAGGAGATGGACGAGGCGAACAAGGAGCAGGACGAGGACACCGGCGAGCAGGAGCAGTTCTCCTTCGAGGCGCTGGAGTCCGAGGCCGTCTTCGACCGGGTCCTGTACGACGGTGCCGAGTTCGGCATGCAGGCCCACCCGGGCAGCGAGGAGGAGCAGGACTACCTCGGCATCCCGGGTCTGCTGGAGCCGGACCAGGTGCAGCTGCTGCTGCAGAAGCGGCAGGCCCGGCAGATCGCGCACAGCCGCAAGAAACCGGACAGCGAGGCCGACCTGCTCGAACTGCCCGCCGAGCGGCGGCCGGTGGTCTCCCACAAGGAGATGATGGAGCTGCGCAAGCAGCTCAACACGATGGTCAGCGCGTACGTCCACCAGAGCGGCAAGCCGCACGGGGTGATCCACACCGAGCTGCGGCGTGTGTGCGGCGGACCGGCGAGCGCCGAGGCGACGGCCGGGCAGCTGCGGCAGCGGATCGCCAAGGTGCAGGAGTGGGCCACCCGGATGCGCTGAGGCGCGAGCGGGCCGCTGCGGTCGGGCCGCGTGGTGGAGCGCGAGCGGTGCGGTGTGCGCCGTACGTACCGGGACAAAGGCAGGTAGTCCCCACGGGCCCGTGACCGGATTCTGGACGGAGCCTTCCGCTGAGCGAACCGGCTTCGCTAATGTCCCGCTACGCACACGCCCCGTGGCAGCGCCGCCGCGGAGCGCAGCCGTGAAGCGACCGTGCCCGGACCTGCCGGGCCGTCCTGCCGATCGGCGGCCTCTGAAGCGCGTCAGGGACGGGACTCCATGACGCATCCGCCGCGAGGGGTCGCCGGCCTCACCACTTAAGGAGTGGGCGTCGTGACCGCGGAGACCTCCCAGACGCTCGACCGGGGACTGCGAGTCCTCAAGCTGTTGGCCGACACCGACCACGGGCTGACCGTCACCGAACTCTCCAACAAACTGGGCGTCAACCGGACCGTTGTGTACCGGCTGCTCGCCACCCTCGAACAGCACGCGCTCGTACGACGGGACCTGGGCGGACGAGCCCGGGTCGGGCTGGGTGTGTTGCGGCTTGGCCGCCAGGTGCATCCGCTGGTCCGGGAGGCCGCGTTGCCGGCCCTGCGCGCGCTGGCCGAGGACATCGGCGCCACGGCGCACCTCACGCTGGTGGACGGGTCGGAGGCGCTGGCCGTGGCCGTGGTCGAGCCGACGTGGACGGACTATCACGTGGCCTACCGCGCCGGGTTCCGGCATCCGCTGGAGCGCGGGGCCGCGGGCAAGGCGATCCTCTCCGCCCGGCAGCAGACCTCGGAGGAGCCGGGGTGCATCCTGACCCACGGCGAGCTGGAGGCCGGGGCGAGCGGTGCGGCCGCGCCGCTGCTGGGCGTGACCGGTGTCGAGGGCAGCGTGGGCGTGGTGATGCTCGCGGACGCGGTGCCGGAGCGGGTCGGACCGCGCGTGGTCGACGCGGCCCGCGAGGTCGCGGAGGCGCTGCGCTGAGACCGAGGCCACAGCGCAGCGCCGAGGCGCTGTGCCAAGGCGCTCTGCCGAGTGCTGTGGAGGGGCGCCGTGCCGAGGTGCCGGTCGCGGCTGTGGCGGTGTCGGGGAGGGCCGGGAGCGACCGGCCCCCGGTCCGCCGGCGCCGCCGCGTTAGATTGAACCCGTGCTCTCTCGCCTCACACGCCTCCAGGCTCTCACCGTCTGCGCCGTGCCCGTCGTGGCCCTGCTCGCCACGGCGGCCTTCGCACCGCTGCCGTTCTCGATCGCGCAGCCGGGTATGACGGCCGACGTCCTCGGCAAGAACCAGGGCACCCCGGTGATCACCATCTCCGGTGCGCCGGTCCGCGGCACGAGCGGACAGCTGCGGATGACGACCATCGAGGCGACGGGCCCGGACACGGACGTCTCGCTGAGCCAGGTGATCGACGGCTGGTTCGCCAAGGACCGGGCGATCATGCCGCGCGACGCGGTCTACCCGGGCGGTGGGAACACCAAGGAGATCGAGCAGCACAACACCGAGCAGATGAAGGAGTCCCAGGACGCGGCGACCGAGGCGGCGCTGGGCTATCTCCGTCTGACCGACAAGGACGTGAAGGTCACGCTGAAGCTCGCCGACGTCGGCGGCCCCAGCGCGGGACTGCTGTTCTCCCTGGGGATCGTCGACAAGCTCGACGGCAACGGCAGCGGCGGCGACCTCACGGGAGGCCGGACCGTGGCCGGCACCGGGACGATCACCGCGGACGGCAAGGTCGGCGCGGTCGGCGGAGTGGCGCTGAAGACGCAGGCCGCGCGGCGGGACGGGGCGACGGTGTTCCTGGTGCCGAAGGACGAGTGCTCCGACGCCGAGTCCCAGCTGCCCGTGGGACTGCGACTGGTTCCGGTGACCACGCTGAAGGGCGCGGTCGGCGCCTTGGTGGCGCTGGAGACGGGCAAGGGCTCGGTTCCGAGCTGCTAGGCCCCTCCCGGAGGTACGCGCTTCCGCCGGTCTCAGTGGGCGAGCGCGGGCCGGGGCGGGTTGGCCAGGCGCAGCCCGACCTCGACGAGGGTCCAGCCCAGGCGGATACGGAGTTCGGCGGGGCGCCGGGCCTCGGTGACGAGGCGGTGGGCCTCGGCCCGGTCGCGGAGGTCGGTGGCGTGGTGCGCGGCGAGCTGGGTTTCGAGGTGCATCCCGGTGGTCCTCTCAGTCCGTGCTGATGGGGAAGAGGTGCGTGTGGATCCGTACCGTCTCGGTGTCACGGCCGTCCGCTTCGCGGCCCAACTGCCGGTAATCGTCGACCAGTTCGTGCATCTTGGCGATGAGTTCGGCGGCCAGCGCGGGCGTCAGCCGTAGAGTCGCGTCGCTCATGTCGGAGCCGTCGGACCAGTCCTTGGACCAGTCGCCCCGGGTGACGAGCCAGGAGGACAGCTCGCGGGCGTGGGTGTTCGCCATCTCGTGCAGGAACACCTCCGCGACTCCCCGTATCTCGGGGTCGGCGTCGTCGAAGTCGGTGGTGTCGAGGACCAGCCCCTGGTCCACCGCCTGCCACCAGCGCTCCCGTCCCTTGCCCTGCTGCGGCGCGTCCTCGACGAAGCCGTGGGCGGCGAGCTGGCGCAGGTGGTAGCTGGTCGAGCCGCTCGACTCGCCGAACCGCTCGGCCAGCTGGGAGGCGGTTGCCGGGCCGCGCTGCCGCAAGGCCTCCAGCAGCTGCATCCGGAGCGGGTGCGCGAGCCCCCGCAGTGAACGGGCGTCGAGTTGACGCCGCTTCCGTTCCTCGTGCTCCGTCATGCGTACAAAGATAGCTCTGCAAAGAACTCCTTGCAAGGCTTTCTTTGCAACTCGCGCACCGGTCGGGGCGGCCGTGTCCCGTCCCGTCGCTCAGGCCGGGTCCCGGTCCTCCGCCGCCTGTTCCACCAGCGGGATGATCCGCAGCGGAACGGCGTTCTCCATCACGATCGCGGTCGAGGCCCGGACGATCCCCTCGAAGCCGACGACCAGGTCGATGACCCGCTGGAGGTCGGCGTTGGAGCGGGCCACCAGCCGGCACAGCATGTCCCCGCCGCCGGTGGTCGTGTGCAGTTCCAGCATCTCCGGCACGGTCGCCAGGTGGGCCCGTACGTCCGCTCCCTGCCCCTGCCGGATCTGGAGCGTGGCGAACGCGGTGACGGGGTAGCCGAGGGCCGCCGGATCGACCTGGGGCCCGAACCCGCGGATGACCCCGTTGGACTGGAGCCGGTCCAGCCGTGCCTGCACGGTCCCGCGCGCGACCCCCAGCCGCCGCGACATCTCCAGCACACCGATACGCGGCTCACGGGCCAGCAGCACGATGATCCGGCCGTCCAGTCGATCGATCGCCATGCCCGCGCCTCCGTGGTGGTCATCATGTACAGAAAGTCCGCCGTTCCGGGCCTTCTGCTGCACAGATTGCCCAACGAATACGCGAACTATTGCGCACCTTGCAGGGCAGGGACAGGCTGCCGCCATGACCCAGACCACAGACCACACTCCCGACACGACCGCCCGGCAGGACGATCCCTTCCCGGTCAAGGGAATGGACGCGGTCGTCTTCGCCGTGGGCAACGCCAAGCAGGCCGCGCACTACTACTCCAGCGCCTTCGGCATGCGCCGGGTGGCCTACTCCGGACCGGAGAACGGCAACCGCGAGACCGCGAGCTACGTCCTGGAGAACGGCTCGGCCCGCTTCGTCCTCACCTCCGTGATCAAGCCCACCACCGCCTGGGGCCACTTCCTGGCCCAGCACGTGGCCGAGCACGGCGACGGCGTCGTCGACCTCGCCATCGAGGTCCCGGACGCCCGCCGCGCGTACGCCTACGCGATCGAGCAGGGCGCCCGCTCGGTCGCCGAGCCCTACGAGCTCAAGGACGAGCACGGCACGGTGGTCCTGGCCGCGATCGCGACGTACGGCGAGACCCGCCACACGCTCGTGGACCGCTCCGGCTACGACGGCCCCTACCTGCCCGGTTTCGTGACCGCGGGCCCGATCGTCGAGCCGCCCGCCCAGCGCACCTTCCAGGCCGTCGACCACTGCGTCGGCAACGTCGAGCTCGGCCGGATGAACGAGTGGGTCGGCTTCTACAACAAGGTCATGGGCTTCACGAACATGAAGGAGTTCGTGGGCGACGACATCGCGACCGAGTACAGCGCGCTGATGTCGAAGGTCGTCGCCGACGGCACCCTCAAGGTCAAGTTCCCGATCAACGAGCCCGCCGTCGCCAAGAAGAAGTCCCAGATCGACGAGTACCTGGAGTTCTACGGCGGCGCCGGCGTCCAGCACATCGCGCTCAACACGAACGACATCGTGCGCACCGTGCGGACGATGCGCGCGGCCGGCGTGGAGTTCCTGGACACCCCCGACTCCTACTACGACACCCTCGGCGAGTGGGTCGGCGACACCCGCGTCCCCGTGGAGACCCTGCGCGAGCTGAAGATCCTCGCCGACCGTGACGAGGACGGCTACCTGCTCCAGATCTTCACCAAGCCGGTCCAGGACCGTCCGACGGTCTTCTTCGAGATGATCGAGCGGCACGGCTCGATGGGCTTCGGCAAGGGCAACTTCAAGGCCCTGTTCGAGGCGATCGAGCGCGAGCAGGAGAAGCGCGGCAACCTGTGACCGCCTGCTTCGACCGCACGTGAGGACGGGCCGGCCGGCACCCGGTCGGCCCGTCGGCTGCGCCGCCCCCGGCCGGCCGCCCGCACCCCTCGCACCGCCCGATCGCCCCCTACCTCTTGCCCCCCGGCCCCTTCACGTCCGGCGGCAGACTCTCGTCCGGTTCGCCCAGCTTCGCCAGCGCCGCCCGCGCGGCCGGCGCGCCCAGCAGCGAGAAGTCCGGATTGATCCGCAGCGCGTCCTCGAGATGCCGGCGCGCGGAAGCCTTCCGGTCCAGATGCTGTTCGATCACCCCCCGGTGATACGCGTACAGGGCGCTGCGCACCCCGCCCCCGTGCACCTTGTCCGTCGCGGTGCCGGCGAACTTCAGCGCCTCCTCGTCCTCCCCGGTCCGGTGCAGCGCCCACCCCAGCGCGTCGGCCACCGCGATACCCGGCTGCCGCCGCCACTCGGCACGCAACCGCCGCACCGCGGTGTCCGGATCGCCGTGGTCCGCCTCGAACAGCCCGAGCACCAGCTCCTCGTCCGCCCCGCTCGCGGCCGCGGCGTCGACCCGCGCCCGCACCAGGTCGTACTGCTTCTGCGCCTTCTGTGCGAGGCCCAGCGACTCGTACAGCTCGCCCAGCTCCAGCGCGTACCGCGGCAGCGGCTGCCCGGCCAGCGCCGTCCGGTAGGCGGCCACCGCCTCCGTCGTCCGCCCCAGCGCCGCCAGCACCCGTCCCTGCCCGGCCCGCGCGGCCCACTGGTCGTGGTCCAGCCGTACCGCCTCCTCGAAGTGCCGCAGTGCCTCCGCCGTGTCCCCGCGCTCCCACGCCAGCTGCCCGGCCTGCTCCTGGTAGGCCGCCTGCTCCGCCGGGCTCCGCGCACCCGCCGCCGCGTCGGTGAGCGTGGCCGCCGCGTCCTCGCGCCAGCCCCGGTCCCGGTAGACCGCGGCGGCCTCGGCCAGCGTGGCCGGCCCCTTGTGCAGCGCCATCAGCCGGTCGAGGGTGCTGCGGGCCTTCTTGTAGTCGCCGAGCCCGGTGTACGCGTCGATCAGCAGCGGATACGTCGTCCACCGCTTCGGCTCCTGCTTCAGCGCCGTCTCACCCCACTTGCGCGCGGCCGGGAAGTCACGGCGCGCGTTCGCCAGCGCCGCAAGGCCGGCCAGCGCCTCCGTGTTGCGCTTGGGCAGCGTGCTCAGCGAGGTGCGCAGCGCCTTCTCGGCCAGCGGGTAGAAGGCGACCTCCGCCGTCCGCCGTCCCCGCTGCACATAGGCGGCCCCGAGCACCGCCCATGACGCGCCGTCCTTCGGGTGGGCCCGCAGATACGTCTCGCGCTGCCCGATCAGCGCCGT
>NZ_JBEOWS010000243.1:0-15022 GCF_040296125.1 Streptomyces sp. NPDC002265
GCCGTCGGTGCTCATGGCTCGCTGGACGACGGCACCCGGGTGGCCGGAGGCGGCGCCGGGGTACCCGCTGCCGCGGGTCGCGGTGGGCCCGCCTCCAAGGCCTCCGGAGCCACCGTGGCCGCCGTAGCTGCCGTGGTCACCGTCGCCGCCGGACCAGCCGACGCCTTCGGCCGCGGTGTCGGCGGACCGAGCGCTGCCTGCGGAACCACCTGTTCCCGGGGCGGAACGCGAGCCTCCGACCGGCTCCCAGCGGACCGGTACCACGGCCGGAGGAGCGGCCGCGACCGGTGCCTCGGCGGACGGTGCCGGTACCGAGTACAGAGGCAGCGACCGCTGCGCCACCAGCGGGAACACGGGACCGGCGCCCCGGCCCGCCGACCCGGAACCGGCGCCCGCCCCGGACAGCCCGCCGGGCAGCGTGGCCTCGTCCACGGCGTCCAGCCGCCGCATCGGCATGGGTGTCGCGGCCGTCACCATCTCTCCCGGGCCGGGCGCCTCGGGCACCACCGTGTCGCTCACCGCGAGCGGTGAGGCGTCACCGAGCAGCGGTGCCCGGTCGGCCTGCACGGGCTGGGGCGTCGCACCGGTCGGCGGGGATGCCTGGGGCGGGCCGCCGGGAACGTCGAGGCGCTGCACCGCGACCGGCCCCGGCGGCGTGGCGCCGTCCGACGCGGCGGGGGAACCGGGAACGGCGTCCGCTCCCGGGCCCGATGCGGCGCGGGGGCCCGGTGCGGGACCGGGAGCCGGACCGGCCTGCATGGCTTCGGTGCCGACACCGGTCGCGGGCTCGGGCGAGAAGCTCGTGCCGAGGTCCACCGGGTCCGTGGTCAGCGGTGGTGTGTCGCCGAGCAGCGGCGCGGTGTCCTCGCCGCCGGGCGACGGCATTGCGGGCCCGGCCGGGCCCGCCGTCAGGTCCGGCGCCGCCGGAGCGTCCGGGACGTGCAGGTCCTCGGAAGCCGTCGGGGTCTGCGGTACCTGGGGCTCCGCCACGGTCCGGGAGACGTACGGCATGGAAGGGACCGAAGGGGACACGGGGGATTCGACCAGGGGCACCGCGGGGCCAGGAAGCGGCAGGGCGGTGGGCGGCAGCGCGGAGAGCGGCTCGCCCAGACCCCGATGACGCGGACGCGGAGGGGTCGTGACATCACGCTGCACCATCGGCTGTACGGCAGGGCCGGTGCCGTCCACGCCGCCGACAAGGGGCGCGGTGGGCACGGCCGCGTCCGGTCCTCCCCGGCCTGCCGCCGTGCCGGGGCTCGGCGCGGCGAGCGGGAGCGGGGCCGTATCCCGTACCGCCGTGGACCCGGCAATACCCGGCGCCTCGGTCCGCTGGACGGCAGCCTCCTGCCGGTCCTGCCCCGCAGACGTGCCGGGCGCGGCGAGCAGGTCGGCGACCGGCTCGGCCGGCGCGTCCGGGGCCAGCGGGCCGGGGTGCTCGTCCGCCATGGCCGGAAGGGCCGCGGTGAGTTCCCGTGCCGGTACGTCCGGTGGCTCCGCGACGACCAGGGGGCGGGCGGGTGCGGGAGCCGCCGGGGCGGACGGCACACGCATGACCATCAGTGGGGCCGGCGGTGCCGAGTCCGACCCGGGGCCGCTCGACGCGACGGTGATCCGCTGAAGCGGCACCACGGGAAGCGGCGCCGGTCCGGGAGAGGTCAGGGCATGGTCCGGGTGACGCGCGGTGTCCCCGGCCGGGGTCACCGACCGCAGGACGACCGGGCCGGCCGTGCCGGACGGGTCACCCGGCCGGTCCGCGGAACCTCCGGCATCGCCCTGCCGGTCACCGGCCCCGTGGGCGACGGCCGGGGCCGCGCCCGGCTCGCCCGCCCACGCCGAGGCCGGGTCCTGCACGCCCCTCGGTATGTCGAAGACCTGCGCCCGGGGCGGTGTGCCGGTCCGCTGCACCGGCACGGTGGGCTGCGCCAGCCCGTGGCCGACGCCGGCCGGCGCCTGTGCGCTGACCAGATGGCCGAGCGGTCCGGTGACCGTCGGGTCCTGCCAGGCGCCCAGCCGACGGCCGAACCCGCCGGGGTCGCTGACCAGCCCCATGGGCGCGCTCAGCGCCCGCTGCACCGGGGGCGTCGACCGCCAGCCTGCCGGGCCCTGCGGGTCCGTCGCCGCCGGGGCGGGGGATGCCGTCCCGGCGTCGGCGTCCGCTCGCGTTCCGGGCTGCATGGCACCCCGCGAGCCGTCACCGCTCCTCGTCAGCCAGGACAGCAGTCCCATCTCGGTGTCCTCTCACCGCCCGTTGAGACGGGCGATCTGCTCGACGTACCGCTGCCGTTCGGGGTGTTCCAGATCGAGCAGTTCGTCGAGCGGCCAGTGGAAGTGGTAGGCCAGGTACGCGATCTCCTCGTAGAGGCGCTCGACCGCGTACGTCACGATTCCCCCAGGCGGCCCCCGGCGAGGTCCACGGCGAAGTGTTCCTGGCAGGAGGGGCAGGTGACCGCGGCGCGGGTGTGGCCCTCCGCGTTGATCCGGCGGTAGAAGTCCTGGAGGAAGGCGAGGTCCGAGGCGAACAGGTCTTCCACGATGCCCGCGTGGACGTCCTCGACGGTGCCCAGCCGGGTGATCACCCGGGCGATCAGCACCACCGACAGATACGCGGAGTTCTCCCGCACCCGGTCGTCCCGCAGCGGGATGAGCTCGTCCCGCGCGGTGGCCAGCCGCATCACGCCGTGCCGGTGCACGGTGCCGGAGTCGTCCACGTATCCCCGGGGCAGTTCGAAGGCGAACTCGGTGCGGAGCGTGTCGCGCCCCGCACCGCTCGCGCTCTCACCCGGTGCCTGGGTGTGGTCCTGCCCCGGTGCGTCCGGGAACTGCTGTACCGCCTGCCGCGTCTGGGCGGGCATCGTCCTGCGCATCACTCAACTTCCATGCTCTCGTACGTGATCGAGAGCTTCTCGGTGAGGACGGAGGTGTCGCCCGCCTTGAGGGTGCCGATCTCCAGCGACTTCGGCCATGCGTTGACCAGCTGGTACCGCTTGATCGCGCTGCCCTCGTAGTCGTAGACGATGATGGCGCCGTTCTTGCGGGCGTCGGTCATCTTCCCGAACCGGGACGACTTGATCCATGTCTCGAAGCTGTTGTCCTCGGTCAGACCGCGGGTGACGGTGACCTCGCCGGCCTTGGGCCGGCCCGGCAGCTTCTTGATGGCGTACTTTCCGTCGGCGGTGTTCTGCTTGAGCTCGATGACGTCCTGTTCCATCTTCAGACCGCTGACCTCGGTGATCTGCTTGATCACCACACCGTCGAACTCCAGCCCGAAGGAGTGGCCGACAGAACTGTCAAGATCGGGGAGTGCCATCCCAGCCTCCTAGGCTCATCGTGTGGGGAGCGGCGGTTCTCCACCGCCCCGGGACCGATCGGCGGACGGCCCACTGCCGTGGGACCGTGACCCGCCTGTCGCCCTGTTACTCGTCGACCGATCCCGTGCCGCCCGACAGCTGTGCCAGCCGGAACACCACGAACTCAGCGGGCTTGACCGGAGCGACCCCGACCTCGCAGATGACCTGGCCGGAATCGATGCTCTCGGCGGGGTTGGTCTCCCGGTCGCACTTGACGTAGAAGGCCTCGTCCGGGGTCAGTCCGAACAGCGCGCCCTTGCGCCACTCGTTGACCAGGAACGCCGAGATGGTCCGCCGGATGCGTGCCCACAGGGCGTCGTCGTTCGGTTCGAAGACGACCCACTGCGTGCCCGTCAGGATCGACTCCTCAAGGTAGTTGAAGAGCCGACGTACGTTCAGGTAGCGCCAGGCGGCGTCGGAGGAGAGGGTGCGGGCGCCCCACACCCGGATGCCGCGGCCCGGGAAAGCGCGGACGCAGTTGACACCGATCGGGTTCAGCAGGTCGTGCTCGCCCTTGGTGATCTGGGTCTGGAGGCCGACGGCGCCCCGCATGACCTCGTTCGCCGGCGCCTTGTGCACACCGCGCGAGGCGTCGTTGCGCGCCCACACACCGGCGATGTGACCGCTCGGCGGGACGAAGCTGTTGCGGCCGACCGACGGGTCGAAGACCTTGATCCACGGGTAGTAGAGCGTCGCGAACTTCGAGTCGAACCCGGCCGTGTCCATCCGCCAGTTCTTGATCTGCTGCGGCGACAGTCCGGGGGGAGCGTCGAGGATCGCGACCCGGTCGCCCATCAGCTCGCAGTGGGCGATCAGGGCCTGCTGCACCGAGATGACGGTCTCGGCGTCCAGGATGCCGCGCTGGTGAGCGCTCATCAGGTCGGGCACGGACACCATCGTGATCTCGTCGATGGCCTCCAGCCCGCCGAACCCGGTCCGCTGGTCCGCGTCACCGATGTAGTCGTCGGCCGACAGCGCCACCGTGCCGGACCCGGCCGGGGCGGGGGCCGCGGCTGCGGACGCGAGGACGACCGTGCCGGTGTCGGGCTTGGCCGACGCGGCGGCGCGGCTGACCTCCTCCAGGGAGATGAGCTGCGACTTCTCCTTGACCTTGGTGACGACGTTGTCCTTGCCACGGCGGGTGGACACCGAGGGGTAGGTCTCCTTCTCCTCCCCGTCCACCTTGACCACCAGCTTGAACGCCTCGTTGGGCGGTGCCTCGCCCTCGGCCCCGCCGACCTCGACCGTGATCTCACCGGTGACGCCCGGCAGTGCCCGGACCCGGAATCCGCCGAGCAGCGCCTCGGCCGCGGACCCTGCCGTCCCTGCGGCGGTCCCGCCCGGCAGCTGCCCCGCGGCACCGCTACCGGCGTCCCCGATCCGGACGACGTAGCAGTTCCCGCCCCCGTTGGCGAAGTAGCCGTACACGGCGGACGCCAGGTAGGAACCCTCGACGAAGTCGCCGAAGACCCCTACGTACTGGCTCCAGTTGGTGACGAGCGTCGGCTCGTTCAGGGGCCCTTGCGGGGCGAAGCCGAGAAACGCGGCGACCGAGGTGCCCACTCCCTCGATCGGTCGTGCCCCGGCCTCCACTTCTTCGACGTAGACGCCCGGGGACAGATACGACGGCATACCCACTCCTCCTTGACCAGCGGCCGAAGCTGATTCTGACTCCGGTCTCGATCACCCGGAACGCGTCGTCGGGCCGCGTCACGGTGCACAGCCCGCTGCCCGATGAGGCAGACCGCACTTCCCCCGGCCGTACCCGCCGTCCTCGTGTACGAGTGGCCACGAACCCCGACGCTTTCGGCCATGAAGGCGGTGCCGGACAAAAAGACCAGCGTGAGGACCGGCGCGCCGCCGGCCCGTCCGGCGGCCCCTGCCCAGGCCCAGACCGCTCGGCCCACGGTCGAGGGAGCCGGCTCACCCATCACGGCGGACGGGCCGGAGACCGCCCCTCCCGCGAACCTCGCCCCGCAGCAGTTGCGCCTGCTGCAGGCACGGGCGGGGAACGCGGCCGTGGCCAGACTGGTCGCACAGCGCCAGACCGCTGCTCCGCCGTCCACGGCCGCCCCTGCCCCGTCCTCCACGGAGGCCCCCGCCCCGTCGTCCTCCGCGGAGGCCCCCGCTCCGCCGGTCAAGCCGCCGCCGTCCGCGTCACCCGCCTTCCAGGACGTGAAGTCCGAGGTGCGGGCGAAGAAGACCGCGGCCTCCCGGCACGCTCCCGCGGCATCGGAGTCGAAGGCCGCGCAGGACGCCGCCGTCGCCCCGCCGGACGACAAGCAGGCCCAGGGCAAGGCCGCGCAGGCCGAGAAGATGAACGCCGCCAAGCCCGGCACGTTCGACAAGGCCGCCTTCATCGCCGCCGTCGGCCAGGCCATCGCCGCCCAGGCCCCGAAGAACCTCGACGAGGCCGACCACTTCTCCGGGTCCGGCAAGGCGGCAGCCGTGAAGGACCAGGTCAGCGGCCAGGTCAGCCAGGGCAGGGACGCCTCCGCCAAGGAGATCGACACCACCACCAAAGCGGCCCCGGACCTGTCCAAGGCCAAGGACAAGCCCGTTACCCCGCTCACTCCGGACGCTCCTCCGCCCGTCCCCGGCGCCCCGAACCCGGCGGGCGCGGTGCCGGCCAGGCAGCCGGACGCGGTCACCGACTTCTCCGGCGGCCCTCGGCAGGTCAACGAGCAGATGGCCGACGCCGAGGTCACCGAGGATCAGCTCGCCAGGAGCAACGAGCCCCAGTTCACCGATGCCCTGGCGGCGAAGAAGGAGGGCGAGCAGCACTCCGCGGCGGCGCCGGGGCAGGCCCGTGGCGCCGAGGCGAAGCAACTGGCCGCCGCCAAGCAGGGCGCGGCGGCGGCCGGCGCCCAGGCCATGACCGGTCTGGCCGCCGCCCGGTCCGCCACCGGCAAGCAGGTCGACGGCGGCAAGAGCTCGACCAAGTCCGCCGACGAACGCAGACGCGCCGAGGTCACCGCCCGCCTGCAGAAGGTCTTCGACGGCACCAGGACGGATGTGGAGAGGACGCTCTCCGGTCTGGACAAGCTCGTCGACGAGCGCTTCACGGCCGGCGAGAAGGCGGCGCGGGACGCCTTCACGGCGGACCAGAAGCGCCGGATGGACGCCTACAAGGACAAGCGGTACTCGGGCTGGTCCGGCAAGCTCAAGTGGGTCAAGGACAAGTTCGCGGGACTGCCGGCGGAGGCCAACGCGCTCTTCCAGGAGTCCCGCAAGCTCTACGTCGCTCAGATGCAGCAGGTCATCTCCTCCGTCGCCGACCTCATCGGCACCGAACTGGGCAAGGCGAAGGACCGCATCGCGCGCGGCCGGGCCGAGCTCAGGGCCGAGGTCGACAAACTCCCCGCCGACCTGAAGAAGTTCGGCAGTCAGGCCGCCAAGGACTTCACGGAGAAGTTCGACGGACTGGAAGCCGACGTCAACGCGAAGTCGGACCAGCTGGTCCAGGACCTCGCCCAGAAGTACACCCAGGCGCTGAACGCGGTCGACGACGAGATCAAGAAGCTCCAGGAGGAGAACAAGGGTCTGATCGCCAAGGCCAAGGACGCCGTGGTCGGGGTCATCCAGACCATCATCGAGCTGAAGAACATGCTGCTCGGCGTCCTGGCGAAGGCCGCCTCCGCGGTCATGAAGATCATCAAGGATCCGATCGGGTTCCTCGGCAACCTGGTCACCGCGGTCGGCGCCGGTCTGCGGCAGTTCGTCGGCAACATCGCCGAGCACTTGAAGAAGGGCCTGGTCTCCTGGCTGCTGGGCGCCGCCGCCGGCGCCGGGCTCAGCCTGCCCGCCAAGTTCGACCTCAAGGGCATCATTCAGCTCCTCGCCGGTCTGCTGGGGCTGACCTGGAGCAACATCCGCGCCCGGATCACCCGCAAGGGCGTCCCCGACCAGGCGGTCAGCGCGGCCGAACAGTCCGTCCCCGTCGCACAGGCGCTCCAGCGCGAGGGTCCGGCCGGTGCCGTCGAGCACATCAAGGAGTCCGTCGGCGACCTCAAGTCGACGATCCTCCAGAAGCTCACCTCCTATCTGATCCCCACCGTCATCGTCGCCGGCATCACCTGGATCACCTCCCTGCTCACCCCGGCCTCCGCCTTCGTCCGCGCGGTCAAGGGCATCATCGACCTCGTCACGTTCGTGGTGACCCAGGGCGGCCAGATCATCCAGTTCGTCAACTCGATCCTGGACGCGGTCGTGGCCATCGCCAACGGCGGCGGAGGCGGCGTCCCCGCCCTGATCGAGGGCGCCCTCGCCGCCTCGATCCCCGTCCTCATCGGCTTCCTGGCCGCCCTGCTGGGCATCGGCAACCTCGCCGGCAAGGTACGCCAGGTCTTCACCGCGGTCGCCAAGCCGGTCAACAAGGCCATCGACAAGATCGTCGACTTCATCGCGAAGGCGGCGAAGAAGTTGTGGGCCAAGTTCAAGGGCAAGTTCGGCAAGGGCAAGGGCAAGGGCAAGGGGACCGAAAAGCCGGTCGAAAACAAGGATGTCGACGTTCCCAGGCGTCTGGTCGAACCGGGCCAACTCACCATCGGCCAGGTCAGTCCCGAACTCGCCAAGGAAATCCAGGAAACGCGCGACGGGCAGGCCGTGCACGAGACCGGCGGCGACCCGAAACAGGTCACCAAGACCTTGCTGGCCCAACACGGTGACGCCGCATACGACAAAGCCAGCGGCACCCTCACTCTGCCCGGACTTTCCGGTGGCAATGCCGGCTCCCTCTCGGCACTCGGCTCGCAGCTGGCCGCCCAGACGGGCGTCTCGAAGGTGACACTGGAAAAGCAGGGTGAGAAGGCCGAACTCTGGGGACACATCAACCCCCGGGTGCGACTGGCCAAGATCGACGGTCTGCCGACGGATCAGGCGATCCTGCGCATCGCGGTGACACAGGTCGGCATCGTGCAGTTCCTCAAGAACATGGCCTCCGGTACGCCCATGACGGTCACTCAAGGAACGGTGACCGGTACGATCGGCATGACTCAGCTCGAGACTGCGTGGACGAACCAGACGAACGTCGACTACCTGAAGAACAAGTTCCGCGGAGCGATGAAGGGTCACCATGAGTGGCTCCCGAGCGACTACATTCTCGAGGTGACCCAACGCGCGGCCAGAGATCTCGTCGCCGGACCGAAGTGGATAGATCTCCAGCATGAACTCCGCACCGAGACATTCCGGGTCGTGTACAACCCCGCCCTGGCGACACCTTTGATCGTCGAGGACAAACTTCCGGGAGACGCCGCGAAACGCCCCTACAGCGTCCCGCACGGACACGTCGGGGCGGTCTACTACCCGAAGCGATCGGGCCAGGAGAAGACCGAGGGATCAGCCACGTTCCACAATGAACTGCGCACCGCTTTCACGAGTGCGACCACCCCCAAGGCGGCGGCGCAGGCAGCGCAAGCGGTCGCGACCAGGTGGGTATGGAACGGATCGGCCATGTCACCGGACATCCACCCTCACTGCGTGGACAAGAACGGCACCCGCGTGACGGCCGCCGGCCAGCTCGCCAACGTGGCCAATATCGAAGCACTCTTCCGTAGGTTCATCTGACACGTAGGAAGACATGAACGCATTCGACTACGAGGGACACCTCACCCGGGGCGACGCGGACACCGCCCGCTCCTGGATCGAGGCCTCCGATCTGCCCGAGGACCAGAAGACCGACCTGCTGCAGTTCGTCGCGAACTTCCCCTCGCACACATTCATCAGGGAGGACGACGCCGTTTTCGACCACTACGCCGAAACGGACGGGGTGACACTTCCTGGATGGCTGCGTCAAGTGCGATCGACGCTCGCGTTCGTGGATCCACCGATGCTGCTGCAGGTCGACGACTTCCAGTGGTACGACTCGCCGCGGTCCGAAGACGTCGAAGACCT
This sequence comes from Streptomyces sp. NPDC002265, assembly GCF_040296125.1. Lineage (NCBI taxonomy): Bacteria > Bacillati > Actinomycetota > Actinomycetes > Kitasatosporales > Streptomycetaceae > Streptomyces > Streptomyces sp. NPDC002265. The sequence continues at coordinate 9,240 of NZ_JBEOWS010000243.1, forward strand.
CTGGTACGACCTGCGGTTCGGATACCACGGCGAGGAACAGCGGGCGCTCCTCTCCGACGACGCCCATGTCTATCGGATCGGAGGGTCGTGGGACACCCCGGGGACCTATCTGGGGGTTGATCTCCTGAATCCGGAGGACCAACGCATCTTCGACTTCTACGGCGGCGATCTGCGCGACAGCAAGCTGGCCGGACGGCCGGTGCGAGGTTCCCTCTACCCCGTTTTCAGCTCCTACGCCAAGTTCCTGTCGCATGTCACCGAGATGCGCCCCCTGCCCCTCGACTGAGGGCTGCCGTCGACGGAATGGCGACGAGCTGGAGGCAGTTCTGGAGCGGGGCCCGGAAGAAGTCCACAAGCTGTTCGCTCGGTGATTGGATTCGGCAGCCACGCTCACGCGGGAGCCCTGGGGTCTCAGGGCTCCCGCAGGAGCGGCTGTGCGCGGCGTCAGCGGGCGAACTTCTCGACGGCCGCCGGGGTGACGGGGGTGAAGAAGTTCACGAGGTTGCCGTCGGGGTCGCGGAACAGCAGCGACCGGTTGCCCCAGGGCATCGTGGTGGGCTCGTTGACGAAGTCGGTGACGAAACCGGTCAGGTTCCGGTGGACGCGGTCCACGTCGTCGACGAGGAACTCGGTGATCACGCTGTGGTTGTCCGCCGGGCGGGCAGAGCCCGGGGCGAACAGCGGGACGGTGCGGGTGCCGGCGATCGCGAGGGTGGCGCCCGCGGTCCTGAGTTCGGCGAAGTCCTCGGTGGCCCACGTCGCCCGCACCTCTGTGGCTCGCTCGTAGAACTCGACGAGGCGTGCGACGTCGCTGGTGATGATGCGGATCGAGACGAAGTCCATGGTGCTCTCCTGGGTTGCCGGAATCGCTGTACGTCGCAGGCTAGGAGGAATAGTGGACAGAATCGGTCCTCTATTCGCATTAGGCTGTGCACATGTCTCGACCCACCGGCCGCGTGCTGACCCTCCTGGAGTTGCTGCAGTCGGGCGGCACTCGGACGGTGGCCGAACTCGCCGACCGGCTCGGCGTCGAAGGGCGCACCGTACGGCGCTATGTGGACCAGCTGATCGATCTGGACGTGCCCGTGGAATCGGTGCGCGGCCGCTACGGCGGATACCGGCTCGCCCCCGGGTACCGCTTGCCCCCGCTCATGCTCAGCGACGACGAAGCGCTGGCCGTACTGCTCGGCCTGGTCGCCGGCCGCCGAGCAGGGTTGACGACGACGCAACGTACGGCCGGCGAGACGGCATCCGCGAAGATCCGGCGGGTACTGCCCAAGCGCATCGCCCGTCGGCTCGACACACTCCTGGAAACTCTCGCCTTCACGGATCAGCCCGATGAGTTCGACACCCCGGACGCCGAGGCCCTGCTCACCATCGCCGATGCGGTGCGCCACCGCCGACCGGTCTCGATCCGCTACACCGACCGCGACGGAAGGCGCAGCGAACGCACGCTGCACGCGTACGGGATCGTCGCCCATGCGGGCCGGTGGTACGTCACGGGCGAGGACGCCCAGATCGGCGCGGACCGAACCTTCCGGCTCGATCGCATCGCAGACGCGCGGACCCTGCCCGGCTCGTTCGAAGCGCCCGTGGGTCCCGATCCGGCAGATCGCCTGTTGTCGGCCTTCGCCACGGCCGAGTACCGGCACGAGGTGACCTTGCGGATCCACGGGACGGTCGAGCAGATCCGCGCCCGCCTTCCCGCCGGCGTCGCGAACCTGGAGGAGTGCGCGCCCGTGGCGGGCGAGGACCGGGCGACCGAGCGCTGGCTGCGCGTCGAACTGCGGGCGGAGCGGCTCGATTGGCTGCCTCCGGTACTCGCCTCACTCGACCGGCCGTTCGTCATCGAGCGCCCCGACGAACTGCGCGACCTCGTCATCGCCCTCGCCGATCGCCTCGCGTCCTACGCCCGCGAAGCCTGACCGCGAGAAAGCAATGTCATGAGACGGCACAACCAGGAGCGCAGCCCACCCCGCCATGACCGAGCACCCGCCCCGCTGTCAGAGGAAGACCCGCGCCAGCTCCAGCCACTTCCGGGCCTCCTCACCGGTCGCCGTCAAGGCGGTCTCGGACCAGGGGCGACGGCGGGTGACGCACAGGCAGAAGTCCATGGCGTCGCCCTGTATCCGCTGTGCGGCGGTCTCGGGGCCCCACACCCAGGTCCGGCCGTCAGGCGCTGTCAGCTCGACGCGGAAGGGCTCCGCCGGCTCGGGCAGTCCTACGGCGGCGAAGGACAGCGCCCGGCCCAGCACCCCCAGTGACGCCACGTGCTGCAGTCGATCCGTCGGGCGGTGCACCACGCCCACGGCGTCGAAGACGTCCTGCCCGTGTGCCCAGGTCTCCATCAGACGGAGGGGCACCATCAGGGCCGGGGTCACTTGCGACATGTACCAGGGGAAGGCGTGGTCCCACGGCGTGGCGCGCAATACCGCCGCCAGTTCCGTCCGACCGGCCCGCCACTCCTCCAGAAGCACCGGCCGCGGTTTGGCCGCTCCCTCGGCGGCGGCCTTGTCCGCGTACCCGCCGCCTTCGGCTTCGGCCCGCGCGAGCTCGGCCCCGAACGCTTCCGGAGTGCGTAACGCGCTGAGTACGTTCGCGTCCGACCACGCGAGGTGGGCTATCTGGTGGGCGACCGTCCAGCCCGCTGCCGGTGTCGGTAGGGACCAATCGTCAACTGCCCTGACCCGGGCGTCGAGTTCATCGCCTTCGGCCACCAGGGCGGACAGGACATCTGCGTCGTCCGCGTCGGAGACGGCGAGGTTGTAGTTCAGCATGGCGCCATGGTGTCACTCCCGGGAAAAGGTCCGCCGTGATCCGGCCGGGCCCGGGCGCGCCTACGTCGCCCACCACACCGCCTTGTTCGTGTCGTAGTTGCGGCTGGCGCTGTTGGCGGCTCGGGTGCCGCCGTTGCAGGGCTGGGCGCACAGGACGCGCAGGTTGGTGATGTCGTTGGCGAGGCGCTTGGCCTCGGCGCGGGTGATCGCCCTGACGTCGCGGCCGTCGACCTGCCAGGTGATCTCGCGAGCGTTGTCCTGGACGTAGGCGATGATCTCCCTGATGTGGTCGATGGTGACAGTGCGGTTGCCGTCCGCCGGCGTGGCGTCCCTGAGCTGGGGGATGTGCGTGCCGCACATCGCGCACTCGTACTCGGTCCGCCCGTTGGCGGCCTGGGGATTCGCCGCGGCCAGCACCGCGGTCGTCGTCGCCTCGGTGAATCCGATGTCGTCCCGGGTGCCGCTCCAGAGGTGCTCGTCCCTGGGGCCCCGGCTCGGGAGCTCCGGCGCCCGGGGCACGTCGGGGTCGAAGCCCTGCTGGACCTGTTGCCGCTTGGACACCGGTCGGTTGCCGTACTGCGAGTCGGAGACCGCCTTGCGCTTCTCGCGCGGCCGCCGGCCGACCATCCGCTGGGCGGTCACCAGCTGCACCACCGCCGCGTTGCCGGCCGTCTGCTGCAGGTCGGACAGGGCGGCGAGCGGCGAGGCGTGCGGTTCGCCCGCGCGCACAGTGCCCGTACGGCGCATCCGCTCCGGGGCCTGCTCCGCCAGCCGTTCGTCGTGAGCGCGCACAGCGAGTCCTCCTGGGATCGGGTCACGAGACGAGCAGGTCGACGTACGGTCCGAACTCGCTGGCCAGCGTCAGTCGGCCCAGTTTCTGGTACTCGCGCTGGACGGCATGGATCAACTGTCGCATGGTCAGCGAGGATCCGGCCTCGGCGGTGAGGTAGGCGGCGGTGACGGCGATGGAACGGATGTTGCCGCCGGCCAGCTCGAAGGAGTCGGCGCAGAAGGCGAGATCGAGCTCGTCGGTGCCGGGCAGAAGAGGGGCCAGACAGCGGTGCCAGAGCGCCAGGCGCTGGACGGGGTCGGGGACGGGGAAGTCGATGACGAGGTCCAGGCGCCGGGTGAAGGCGTCGTCGAGATTGGCGCGCAGGTTGGTGGCGAGCACGGCCAGGCCGTCGAAGGACTCCATGCGCTGCAGCAGGTAGGCGCTCTCGACGTTGGCGTAGCGGTCGTGGGCGTCCTTGACCTCGGAGCGCTTGCCGAAGATCGCGTCGGCCTCGTCGAAGAGGAGGACGCCGTTGACCCCGGCCGCCTCGGAGAAGATGCGCTCGAGGTTCTTCTCCGTCTCGCCGACGTACTTGTCGATGACGGTCGACAGGTCGACGGTGTAGAGGTCCAGGCCGAGATCGGCGGCGATGACCTCGGCGGACATGGTCTTGCCGGTGCCGGAGTCGCCCGCGAACAGCGCGACGACGCCCCGGCCGCGGGCACCGCCGGGGCGCATCCCCCATTCGCCGAGGACACGGTCGCGGTGGCGGGCGCGGGCGGTGAGTTCCTTGAGCTGGGTGAGGGTGTCGGGGGGCAGGACGAGGTCGTTCCAGCCGACGGCGGGTTCGATGCGGCGGGCCAGCAGGTCGAGTCCGGCGGAGTTCTGGGCCCTGGCACCGCGGCGGATGTGCTCGGGGCGCAGCCCGGCACCGTCCAGGACCGTGTTCTGGGCGGCGCTGCGGGCTGCCCGGGTGATCTGTTCGGGGGTGAGCAGGAAGGGGGCCAGAAGGTCCGGGACGTCGATGCCGTCGGGCACGGCGAGCCCGTACGCGGCCTGCCACAGCGCGGCTCGCGCGGTGGGCTCGACGCGCGGGGCGTGCAGCAGCAGCGGGGGCCGGGTGGACCAGGCAGCGTCCCACGGGGTGCGGCCGACGAGGACGACGGGGACGGGGACGTCCGTCAACTGCCGCAGCAGCGAGCCCCGTTCGCGGTCCCGGTCCAGGGCGTCGACCGGGGCGCAGACCAGCCCGGCGCCGGTCAGCCGGGCCTCGCGTACGGCGGTGCGCACGGCGTCCGCCGGGGCCGGGTCGCGGGCCAGGCGGGCCAGGTCCAGGGCGAGGGCGGGGCGCCCGGCCCCGGCGAGAGCGGTCGCGGCGAGGGCGGGGCCCGCGCCGCCCTGCTCCTCGCGCAGGTAGGCCAGGTGGATCTCGGCCGTCAGGGCCCGGGCCAGCGGGGCGGCGTCGCCCGCGCCGGGCACGGGCCGGGCCGGGGCCAGCAGGTCGGCGACCCGTGGGTCGGGGGTGTCGTCACCGAGCAGATGTGCGGTGACCCGGTCCGGCACCCGCAGGGCGCGTCCGAGGAACGGGCGGTCCGGGTCCTCGACGAGCAGCAGATCGCCGGAGCGCAGGGGCGCGCCGGCGCCGAGGCGGGCGCGCGCGGAGGCGTCCGCCGGGGACAGTCCGCACAGCTCCAGCGCCAGGCCGATGGAGGGGCGGCGCCGGGTGACGTCGTCGTTGAGATAGCCGTAGAAGGACTCGAACCGGGCGTCCAGATCGGGCAGGAGGGCGATGAGCAGGATCTCGACGTCGAGGTCGGTCAGGCCCAGTCCGGTCGTGAGCCGGCGCAGGCTGGTGGGCGGGTCGGCGGTGTCGGCCCGGGTCTCGGCCTCGGCGTGCCGCACTGCGTCCGTACGGTCGGGGGCGGCGGGCAGGTGGGGCGTGCGCAGCAGGCGGTCGACGGCCTCGTCGGTGAGGTAGAGGCCCCGGAAGGCGTCGTCGGGGTTGGGGTCGGTCTGTCTGCGGGCGGCGACGGCGCGGCGTACCCGTTCCTCGACGAGGACCACTCGGTCCAGCAGGTGGCGAAGGCTGGGGTTCTCGGCGATGGGAGGCTCCTCGCTCCGCTCGGTGGGTGCGGGTGGGGTGGCGTGAGCCGGGCGTGGCCGGCCGCGCGGGTCCGCGCGCCCCTCACCTGGTGTGCTGTGCGCTGTCGATGACCCTCAGCGCCGCGGCGGCC
>NZ_JBEOWS010000244.1:0-15011 GCF_040296125.1 Streptomyces sp. NPDC002265
TCAGGCTGCCCTCAGCTTCACCCAGCCGCTGCGACGGCCAGGAGTCGAAGGTCTCTCACCCCCGCTCGACTTCAAGCGCCTCGTGGCGCACATGAACCTCGGCCCAGTCGATTCCGCAGGTGGCGTGCACCACGCACCCCTTTCCGAGGGTTCGCTGTCCGCCGGCATCGGGCCGCGGCAGGACCACCCGGCGCCCTAATAGAAGCGCTCGCGGGCGCACCACCCCATCAGCCGTCCGTGGCCCCAGCTCTGCTCAGGGCCCCTCACTCTCGTGAAGACCTCGACGGCTCCGGCTGACGAGGAGGTGGCCCTGGGAATGACTCGAATCACGGAACGGTACGGCTAGCGAGCCAGTGACGGCAGGGACCAGAACACATCCCTATTGTCGAAGCACTCACGGTGCTGCATACAGCACAGATGTCCCGCCCGGCCCCTGCCCGGACTGACCAACGGCCAACCCGTATGCCTATTAGGCGTACCTGGGGACCGGCCACCCCGTCCGCGTTCCGATCCGAGGCCGTCGGCTCAAGAGATGGAAGCGCCGGCACAACAGCAGTCACGCCAAGATCTGCTGTTTGGTCGAGCAGGCGATGGCGGTACTGAAGAGCTGGCGGCTCCTTCGGAAGCTCCGCTGCAGTACCATCGCATCACCGTGATCGTCCAGGCCACGCCAGTCCTCCATCACGCGTCAGCGTGAGGTCGGAAAAGGCTCAAGGATTTCGCCGCCTCCGCGGAAAAAACCCTCAGCCGGTCAGAGCACCAAAACTCAGCTCCGCAGGCCCCGGCTGGCCAGCAGGCATGAAGAACAAGCACCATGCACGCGAGCACCCCGTCGGGAAACAGAACAAACCTAACCTCGCGACAGCCACCACAGGCAGCAAAGCTGTATAAATGCCAAGCTTAGCTCAGCATTGAGGCCGACGTTCGCCAGGGCGTCGACGATGGCTTGGTGGACGATGGCGTATTGGCGAAAAAGGAGCCGGTTGTCGGCGGTCTCCTCTGCTTAGAGAAGACCCCGTTGGAGGGCGAAGGCCACGGCATGCACCCTGTTACGCAGATCGCATCTTGTTATCACTTGATGAATGATGTTCTTGACGGTCCGCTCTGAATAGTGCAAGGCTGCCGCAATTTCTGAAGTATTGAACCCGGCCGCAAGCTGTCGCAGCACTGCGATCTCCCGAGCCGTAAGGGCGGCGGGTGTGTCGCCTTCATGCGAGTCCTGGTCTTTCCATCGCTGATCCCGGATTTGTTCGAGCAGACACCTCACCAGGGGCTGCGGCAGCGAGGCTCCGCCGCGGGCTACAGCACTAAGCGCCCTGTCGATGTCTGTGAGTGTTACCCGTCTCCGGGGCACGAAAGCGGTAAGGCCGAGCTCCACGGCTCGGGCGAGTTGACTTGGAGTGGGACTGTTTGCGATGAGTACCAGCCGGGGAGGCTGGCCAGCGGACTCCTGTGCGTACTGTTCTGCCCTGGTGAAAATTTTGTCCGTAATCTCTGTGGCGATGATGAGCAGGATATCTGGACGTTCGACCGTGTCTGGCGTAAGCACATCCACATAGGCATGAGCTGTCAGGTAGGCAGTGACCCCTTCCTCGGTCAGTGGGTCTTCTGTCAGTACGATCACTTGTGTTTGGCGCGGCAGGCTGGAACCGCTCATCGAGAACACCTCTCCAAGTTCTTGAAGTTCTCGTTTCGAGAATATGCACGCCGAGATGCCGAAATTGGAAAAGTGAGCCTCGGGTCTCTTGGTCTTGTCAGGTCGTTGCGAATCTTCGCCATCCCGGGAAACCGATGGCGGCGTGCGCGCCTCCCCCATAGCGGCAAATCGGCCATAGTGCGTCACATGTGGGCGGTGGTCGACCGTCAGGGCGATGCCGATGGGGCTGGTTTTGGATCACGCCTCGGGTGCGATTGGGGGTGATCACTGCTCGATCGGGGCGATCTTGATCGTCGCGGCTTCCCTCTGTTGCGCCGCAAGGCGTGATATTGAAGTCGCCTTCAATATAGAAGTCGGCTGCTACAGTGTCAAATATGGACAATGATCACAGGGGCCTGGACAAAGAGCTTCCTCAGCCGGTGGAGTTCGGCCTCACCCTGAAGCGAGCCCTGCACCTGTTCACGATGCGGACCGATGAGGCCCTACGGCCAATCGATCTCAACCTCGGCCTGTGGTCGGTGTTGCGCGAGTTGTCCCGCATGCCGGGAGCCTCAGCGTCAGAACTAGCCAGGGCTTCGTTCCATGCACCACAGACTCTGGGATCTCTGCTGCACCGACTGGAATCGCTGGGACTAGTGGTGCGCACCACCGGGCGCGGCCGGATCATTGAGAACCACTTGACAGAAGCGGGTCGGGAGGTTGTCAAGCAGGCGAACGCAACTGTCGAATGCATCATCAGCGAAGCCCTGAGCGTGTTCACCAAGGCAGACCGGGAGACCTTCGAGCGGTTGGCCACCAGTCTCGTGGCTGCTCTAAGCCGCCCTTGAAAGCGCACGGCTACGGGAAGTAGCACCGACATATGACCTACAACGTGTCAAAAGCCCTGACGGTCAGCGACTGAGCCGCGTGGGGCTGAGGTGACGGCCGACATGCCAGCGCGGACCACGACCCCGGCCACATCGGCGACTTCCTCAACCGGCATGGCAGCGGCGGCGTGCACCACCTCGCCTTCGCCACCGAAAACATCATCGAGGCGCCACCGCCCGCATGCGCGAGGGCGGCGTCGTGTTCCTGAGCACCCCGGACACCTACTACGACCGGCTGCCCGACCGCCTCGTCCACACCCACCACCCGGTCGCCGCGCTGCGCGGAGCCGGCATCCTCGCAGACGAGGACCACGCGGGTCAGCTCTACCAGATCTTCACACGGACCATCCACCCGCGCCGGACCCTGTTCTTCGAGGTCGTCGAGCGGATCGGTGCCAGTGCCGAGAGCTTCGGCAACGGAAACGTGCGCGCCCTGTACGAGGCCGTCCAGGCCGAGCGCGACGCGACCGTGCAGGGCGCGAAGTGACCGGCACGGCCTTTGCCGAGCTGCTCGCGCCGGCCGAGGCCATGCAGCCGGCGTCGGCCGCTCTGCCTTCGATGATCGAGCGGTTCGTCAACGGAGCCGCCGACGCCGAAATCACCCTGCGGGCCAAACGAGCAGCATTGGACGACACCTGTCTCGTCCCTCGCGTCCTGCAGAACGTATCGGTCACCGACTCCACCATGGACCTCCTGGCCGAACCCGTGGCCATGCCCGCGGCAATCGCGCCGATGGCCTACCAGGAGGCCGTCCACCCCGACGGTGAACTGGGGGTCGCGCGGGCGGCACGCGACGCTGGTGTGCCCTTCACTAGCAGCACCTTCAGCAGCGTTCCGGTCGAGGAGGTCGCTGCTGTCGGCGGGACGACCTGGTTCCAGCTGTACTGGCTCCGGGACCGGGGAGTGACGGCCGAACTGCTCGCACATGCGGAGTCCGCCGGGTGCACGGCCTTGATCCTCACGGTGGACACCCCCCGAATGGGTCGCCGTCAGGCAGACCTGCGCGGATCCTTCAAACTGCCCGAAGACGTCCGGGCGGCCCACTTCGACCACAGCGCGGCGGGCCTTCCCAACGGACCGCAAGGCGGCGTCAGCGCCATCGCGGCGCAGACCACCAGCCTCGTGGACCCGTCCCTCTCGTGGCACGACCTGGAATGGCTACGAGAGCACACCCAGCTGCCCTTGATCCTCAAAGGCATCCTGCACCCACAGGACGCCGCGACCGCCGCGGACCTCGGCGTGGACGGACTCGTGGTGTCGAACCACGGCGGCCGTCAACTCGACGGCCCGCCACCGGCGCTCGCCGCCCTGCCAGCGGTTGTCGGCGCCGTCGAAGGCCGCTGCGAGGTGCTGTTCGACAGTGGCATCCGCAGCGGTACGGACATGCTCAAAGCACTCGCCCTCGGCGCCAGCGTGGCCCTCCGGGGGCGGCCCGTCTTGTGGGGGCTTGCCATTGGCGGTGAGGCGGGAGCACACCGGATCCTCGACCTGTTCCGCACCGAGCTGCACAGCGCGATGGCACTGGCTGGGTGCCCCGACCTGGACGCGGTGCGGCATCTGGCCACCATGAACAGGATGCTTCCCCTTCCAGCCGAGGAAAGCCGCCGATGACCGGGTCCGTGCTGCCAGCCTCTGTACGGCCCGGCCGGGGCTCGTCCACCAGCCCGTCCAGCCGGGCAGCCAGACTTCGTCCCTGCCTTCGGTACCCTCCAGCCGGAACTGCCACGAGCCGCCCGCCGCTCGGTCCAGCACCCTGCGGGCCATGTCGAGCAGCTGCGGGCCCTGCGTCACGTCGAGGGTCGTGTGGGGATGGGCCAGGATCGACCGGGGACGCGGTTCGAAGGTGACCTTGCTGTGCGGCCACGCCGTCCAGCCATTGCGTCGTTCCCAGCGCCATGGCGCGGGCGTCGGCACCGGCGGCTCCGCGGGCCGCGGGAGGGAGGCGGCGCCGGTGTTTCGACCGGCACGCTCAGCACCACCTCCCCCGCCCCGCGGCGGCCTGCTCACCACCTGGGGCTCCCGGACCTATCAGCGTCCGGTCCAAGTCTGCGGAGACGAACGCCTGCGTGCCGATCAGATGTCCGGAGGGCACGCCGCGCAGCCACTGCCGCGGCCGCCAGTGGCCACCGCTGTGGACCGTGAACCGGACGCCGTAGCGGTACCAGTCGGCGCCGCCCGTGGTGATCGAGGTGACCTCGTCCCCACCCGCCAGCGCGAAGCCGCTCTCCGACTCCGTGCGGCGGCCGTAGCGCACGCCGGCCTCCGCTGTCTCCGCCTGCAGCGGCATGCCGGCGGTCCCCTGGGCGCCGTCGCGCAGAGAGTCCGCGCCTTCGACGCCGACCTGGCAGCAACGCCCACTGCTGCGCTGCGCGCCGAGGCTGTCGCTGCGCGGCGCGCTGAAGCGGCCCCGCTGTTCCGTCCGCCTGCCGAGGTACTCTCCGGTGGTCAGCGCCGCCTGGACCCGGATCTCGATGCGCCTGCGCCCGAACGGGGTCCACTGGTCCACACCGATCCGCAGGCCGTTGTCCAGCATCGCGGCCAGGTTCGACGCCATGCTCTGGTGCGACAGCCCGGCGGACACCTCACGCGTGTTGTGCAGGACCGTCAGAAAGTCATCGGTGTTGCGCCATCGGGCGTTGCCCGGATACAGCTCGGCCAGCAGGGCCACCAGGTCCGGGTAGGTGGCGCCGAGTTCCCTCAGCACTTGGTCCGCGAAGGACCCGGCGCCGCGGCCCCGCTCCCCATCGCCCTGCGGCGGGTCGCCCTGCGGAAAGCTGATCTCGTGCACGCGGGCCACCCCGAGCGAATGCTCCGTGACGAGCAGCGGCACCGGCTGCCGCTCGTCCTGGCCGCGCAGGGCGACCTGCCCCGCCAGTCGCTGCCCCTCGCCGAGGGCCACCCGGTTTCCTGGTTCTGGTGCCCGACCCGCGGGGGTCCGTGGCCGTTGCTGCCAGTTGTCTGTTCGGGTCGCCTCGGCCGCAGCGGGTGTCCTGGCCGGTGCCCGCTCGCTCACCGCGATCACGGAATGGATCAGCGACGTCCCCGTGTGGGCCTGCCGGATTCCCGGCTTCCCCACCGACCGCTCGCTGGCACCGTGTCCGTCCCGCGCCACCTCAGCCGGCCCGGGACTGCGGGCGATCGCCGTCGACGGCAAGGCCCTGCGCGGCTCACGCACCTCCGTCACCGGAGACGTCGCCCTGCTCGCCGTGACGGACCACACCGGTCACGTCCCAGCCCAGCGCCAGGCCGCCGACAAGAGCAACGAGATCCCCGCCTTCCGGCTCCTGCTGCACAGCGTCGACCTGACCAGCACGGTCATCACCGCCGACGCGCCACACACCCAGCACGCCCACGGCACCTACCTCCGCGAGCGCGGTGCCCACTACATCGCTCAGGTCAACGCCAACCACCCCGGCCTCTTCCACGCATCCGCCACCTGCCCTGGCGCGAGATCACGCTCGGCCGCTACGACCGTACCCGGGCCCGCCACCGCCTAGAGATCCGGCGGCTGAAAGACCACCGCCTACGCCCACCTCGACCACCCCGACGCCAGCCAGGCCCTCCAAGTCGTGTGCTGGAAGAAGGACTTCACCAGCGGCAAGCTCACCACCGCACGCTTCTACCCGATCACCGGCCTGCCGCCCGACCCGGCTACCGGCTCCCGGCTCCCGGCTCGCGGACTGGATCAGAGACCACTGGAAGATCGAGAATCTTCTGCACCACGTCCGCGACCGCACCTTCCGCAAGGACGCCTCCAAAATCCACGTCGGCCACCTCCCACGCATCATGGCCGACCCGCGCAACCTCGCCATCGACGTCCACCGTCAGGACGGCCACACCAACATCGCCACCGCCCTACGTCACACCGCCCGCGACTGGCGAAGGCCCCTGACCGCCCCCGACACCACCGGATGAATCCGCACAGACCTCGATCACGCAAGGGACCCTGGTTCCCTTGGTCGGACCATCACGGGTGCCGTTTCGTCGTCCGCCCGAGTTTGGCGTTTGGACTCGGCGCCACGATGCCGTTTCCACCTGTTCACTTCGCCGTCACCTGCGAATCGTAGGAATGATCGACTGGCCGCTCGTGTCCTTACTGGCGCCGAGGCCCCGAACCACCAGGAATCGAAGGGACATGAAGACGCTCTCAGGAATCCAGGCGACCTCGAAGACGGTCTGCTTTCGGATCGTCGACACGCTCCGGGGACTCGTCGATGCCGGGCTGCTGGAGAGAGGCGACCTACAGCCTGCCGCCGTTCATCTGATCGGGGCCCTGGAAGGTGCATTCATTCACGCAATGGATTCCCTGCCCCAGTTGAAGGGGTCGAACCAGGAAGCACTGGTGGCTCTCGCGTCGGAGCCGGAGACCGGCCCCGACGGTGAACTCGCCGTCCTGCCGACACCTGATGGCGCCTCCTTCGACGTGCGTGGTCTGGAACGGTGGTGGAGAGAACACACGCCGTCCGCCGATCCGTCCTACGACTCCGTCAGAAACGAGGCGGCGAGGCTGGTCTCCCAAGTGCTCGACGACGAGCGCCCCATACGGGCGGCGACGGAAGGTACTCCTTTGGGGAAGCTGTCTCCCGTCGAGCTGGCCGTGCACTTCGTCACGGCCTACCTGCTCCACCACCGAGGGCGAGTGGACAGCGCTGAAGGCGCGGAGAACCTAGCGTTGACCATCGCCGCCTTGGCCCCGCTACGCGGCCGCCCGGCGGAAGCAAGTGCCGCCGTCACGGCCGCCCCAAAGAACACTGCAGCCCCCGAACCACGGAGGGCCAATGGAGTCGTGGCCTATCTGGACGCTCCGAGAAAGGTACGGGAGGTTCCTCAGGCCGCCACGAAATCGGGCAGGCGCACGATTCACAGGCAGAGCGGCGGCCAGCGGGACGTGGCAGGGCTGCGCACTGTTGTCGACAAAGTGGCGATGGCTCATCTCCGTACCGGCCCAGCCGAGAAGACTTCATTGGAGTCGTGCCTCGCTCTCCTGGAGAGTCTGGAGCGAGAGCTATACCACGAACCGCCGCAGACGGCATTCGCGGGACACCGTGGAGGCCCCAGTGCGGTGCGCGCAGGGATGACTGTGAACGACTCCCATATCGGCACCGGCCGGGAGGACATGACCCTGGCCCGTGGGAGAACCTGGACGCGGGTGGGGACGTCCTGGGCTTCGCTGGTGAAAGCGGTGGAGGCACAGGGCGTGGGCACGACAGCTCTGGTGCTGGGGCATCGTCCCAACGGGAGGATCGGACACGCAGTCGCGCTGAGCCACACCACTGAGGGCCTGCGCTGGATCGAACCACAAGGCAGTCCCGGTAACCGCGTGCTGGTCACGAAGCCCGGCCGACTGGCCGCCGTCTTCGCACGGGCCGTGCTGATCGACGCCAGGGGAAATGTCGTCCACGACGCTCTGCCCCACTGGCAGGAGTCGGATTCCCTGGGGGCCTCTCTCACGGACGCAGCTACAAACCGCCGATACGGCGCTCGCGATTCCCTCGACAGTGCCCCCGTCAAACTGAGACGACCCGACACCGAGACGGTCCCTGTGCCTGTGACGGACGACAAGCACACTCATCCGGACCGCCCGCGGGCCAGGACCCAGTCCCATGGGTCTCAGCCCGCTGCCCCTGACGTGGCAGAGCCCATCGTCCCTCTGGATCGTCAGCGGACGATCACCCAATCCGCATCCCGGCAGGCGGAGCCCCCCACCGACCTGCACAGCACGGTCCAAGAGGAGGGTCCGGCACCGACAGATCCCGCAACCACCTTCGACCGCCAGGCACCGAGCCGGATCACCGAGGGCCGACGCCTTGCCGCCTCTGACCTGCTGGTGAGCCTGCATCAGCAGGAAGCCGTCATTGTCGACCGGATCACGGCCGTTTTCGAGAGGGCATTCGGTGCCGACATGCCCGCGGCGCGAACCATCGTCGAGCAGGCCTTCGGCCCGGAGACGCTACGCCCGCTCATCTCGGCGATGACCCGCAACGAACGCTGGGCGACACCCATCAGCGGCGGTGGATGGTCGGGACAGATCGCCGTCCGCGCAGTGCTGGGGGATCTGCGCTACCGACATACCGAAAGCCCTGTGGAGATCGAATTCGAGGGCGGTTCCTCGCATCAGGGAAGCCGGGAGCAGATCACCGATCGACGGCGACGGCTGCAGGGAAACCTGCAGGGACGACTCACCTTCGCGACATGGAGCATGACGGAGTCACTCTCTGTGTCAGGTGAACACCTCCGGGGCGACAAGGGCCTTCACGGCGGAAGCTTCATCGCCCGGCACAAGACAAAGGAGGCTGCCGCGCTCTTCGACGGCGATGTGAAGCTGCTGATCGACCTCAGCGGCCTGATGCGACACGGAAGGCCGTTCACCAGTGATGGAAACGCCGGGCCGCTGAGCATCCCCGGCATCGCGGTGACCGTGGCGATCCCCGAGCGCGACACCGTGGACGCGACAGGCCGAAGCCAACACTTCGAAGAGCGACTCGCCCCGCCCTCGCGCCTTACCGCCGGGCGCATGGCCCTCTCCGACATCGTGACGGATGTCTGGCCGGCCGACGCCGCTTCGAGCGACGCCGTCAGCGACTTGCTGCGCAACGTGGATTCGGAGGGGCAGAGGTTCTTCGGCCGGTCGTTGTGGCCATCGATCCGCGGCAAACTGACCGAGGAACTGAGCCTGAGCGCGCTCCACCAGAACCTGACCGGTATGACGGCCGGACAACCTCTCACGGTCGAGGCCTTCAACGACCAGGGCGCCGTGACCGGCACCATTGAGATCACGGCCAAGGTGGTGTCAGCGGTCCAGAGCGGCGAGACCAGGCAGACGGAGTTCAATGTCGGCACGGCGGTCGTCCGCTCCCTGGCCCACGAGGACGTCTCGTCCCACGCTCTCCAGCTGCCCGCCCCCCTCCAGTTCAATGTCACGTCGATGGGCGGCCAGCCGATCACCACGGGCGGCGGGTCGTCCGTGCAATTCGGCCGTGACCGCGTCCGGCAGTCCCGGACGGTCTTCGAAATCGGGACCACCACCAAGACCAAGGTTCCCGGCGTACTCTTCGACGGTGTCGCCGAGCTGCAATTCGCGATGCACAAAGGCACACCCCGACCCGACCGAGACAGCACCGAAGCCCGAACAAGACTCTGCTTCACCGTCCTGCTCGAGCGCCATGAGGCAGGCCGGGCCGAAGCCCTCGCGGAGCCCGATGGGCCTACCGCACTCGCCGACCCCACACCGCCGGTGGACCCCAGGACCGGGCACCGGCTCTGGGAACCCGGCACCGTGGTCCACGCTCCACCGGCCGAGATCTGGAGCGCCGCAACGGGGGGCCTCAACGACCGAGTGGTCGTACGTGACCTGCCCGACCTGTCGACCCTGCGTGAACGAATCGACAGGCTCGGGCGTCAGGCTGTGGGCAGAGAGCTTTGGGACACCACCCGCGCAGATGTGCTCGCCGCGTTCCACCAGCAACGCCTCGCCGCGCGCATCACCTCGATGACGCGCGGGTATGAGCTTCGCTCCCCGGTGGTCGACGGGGTCGCACTGTCGGCCACGGCAGCTGTCGAGAGGATGGAGTTCAAGTACTACCAGGACAAGGCCGAACTCAACACGGTCAATGAGTCCACGACATCCGAGTCGGCCCAGCGGCTGTGGTCGGACACCACGGCCGCGCAGGTCTCGGGGGGTGGCACGGCAACCGTGGACCACACCGGAGATACCTTGAACGTCGGTGGTGTCCATGGGGAGCAGTGGCGGTACCGCCAGGGAACGCAGCACGGAATCACCCACAAATTGGCATCCAACGGCAAGAGCCGGGATCCCCGTGCGATCTTCACCGCCTGGGTCAAGGTCGCCGTCACGGTAACCGACGTTGGCAGGCAAACCGTCGAGCTGCCCGTCGAGATCAGCATGGATGCGCGCGAGACCCAGCTGTACACGGTAGGTGAAGACGGGTTGGCTGTCTTCACGCGGGACACCATCACCCGCCGGCAGACCCCCATCCTCCCCCCTACCCCGCGCAAGCCTCCCCAGCGCTTCACGGAACGCGGGGCGATGAGCGCATCCGACGTGGTACACAGCCTGGGACCGGAGACCATTCAGGTTCTGAACGACATCGAAACGGAACTCAGGACCCGGTTCGGGACCCTCTCGGACGAAGTGAGGGAACGGCTGTCGAATCGCTTCGACCCGTTCGTCCTGGCGGCAGAGCTGTCAAGCCTGACCCGCGGCGGCGCCATCCGGGCGGAGGTCCCGCTGCGCGGGCATCGTGTGACGATCGTCGTGCGGGCCGAACTTGCACCAGGCTTCCGGCATCTCCGGAGCATTCCTCACTACGAGTTCGAATTCGGGACGCAACAGCGCGTCTCCTCCGGCACGACCCAGGATTTCTGGCATCGAAGGACCACGGGCCCGCTCCTCAGGTTCAAAGACCACCACGCGGAGGTCTGGGGTGGCTACCAGCAATTGTGGGACCGCAGCCGGGGCCTCGCACAGGGCAGCACCGCTCGGGGCGTCAGCAGCGTCAAAACGGTGGAGGATGCCGACCTGTTCGAGGGGCACGTGCTCATCACCACGGAGATCGTGGTCCACGGACTTGCGCCGAGAACCATCCCGCCGGGCCCTCCAGTAAAGGTCGTCACCACTATCTCGGTGCCCAGCCGCGACACGGATCCTGGCAGTGTCCAGCCGCTGGGCAAACCCGATTGGCCGCGCCGTATCGCGGACAGTCTGCGCCTGGGCAGCACTGACATCGTCACCGACGTCTACTTGCTCGGACCGGAGCGAGGCCGCGATGCCGGGGCGGAGCACACGATCCGGCCTCTGGACGAGTCGGGTTCAACCGTACTCGGTACCGACTGGCGCGGTATGAGGGAGAAGATCCGGGCTGCCCTCCTCGACCGTGACCTGCCTGCCAAGCTCAAGCCGATGATGGCGGGGCACGAGATCGTCCTGCGGCACGGGCGAAGCACAGTCCGCATCTCCGCACACGTGGAGGAGCTGTCCCGTGCGAACCGGACAGGGAGCACGGAGTTCAACTCGGGCGTCGGTATGCAGCGGGGCTTCGCCAGTACCGACGGATCGATCATGGAGGGGCGCGGAATCGGCCACTCCGTGACGGCCGGAGCCTTGGTTACGGTACCCACCCCCATCGGAGTGTCGCCCGTGGTCGGCGGCAACGTCACCGTGAGCTGGGGACAGGATCGACAGGACCGTGAAGCCTGGTCGATCGGTGTGGGCGTGTCCTCGAAGGCGAAGCACCCTGCCGTATCGTACGTCGGCGTTGCGCGTCTGGTGATCCGAATGGAACGCGCGCCCCTGGTGGCGATGGGCGACCAGAACCGGGTCGTGCCCCAGCCGCCGCGGTCCGATGGCTTTCCGCGTGCGGCTTGGCGATCGCTGCGACGCATCGGGACTCCCTCACGCACCATGGCGAGCATGCAGGTCGGGTTCACCGCGCTCGTCGAAAGTGAGACCGCAGAGGGTGCCTCCAAGGCAGCGGCTCCGATGCCGGCCCGCCCGGACGGTCTCCTGCCCAAGCCCGTGGAGGTCCGGATTCCTCCTCGGCGCGTCTGGAGCCAGGGGCTGCTCGACACCGACGTGGTCCGCGATCTCAACTCCGAGGGCATCGCCGACATCCTTCGGGTATTCGGCGCCCGCTGGGCCGGAAAGCGCAGCTGGGAGCAGATGGCGGAGACGGCTCAGCACACGCTCGACCGCACCCGGCTTGCCACGCATGTGAATCTCCGATCGGCCGAGGAGGACCTCAGTGTGCCCTATGTGAGGCGCCGGCTGATCGGTCCCGCGAGCGGCGTCCATGCAAACCTGCGTGTGGTCAGCCTGCGATACGTCGGCTTGGACGCGAAGGCGGAGCTGAGCCCCGCGAACGAGGTCAGCACCACCCGAACGAACACGCGGCTGCACTGGAACTCGCTCGCGGCACAGGCCCAAGTCGGTGTCGCAGAAGGCACAGCCTTTGTAGGCGGAAGAGTACTCGCGGGTTTCGGCTCAGAGTTGCGCAAGCGCCAGGGCTCCTCCCTGGTAGATGGTGGGCACACGGTGTCCCACGGGAAGCTGCCTACCCCGATGGCTGTCTACCATGGCTACGTTGAAGTCAGCGTGACGATCGAGGGGCCGTCAGGCCCGCGACGGGAGAACGGCGTCGTACCTGTCGAAATCGCCATTCCCGTGAATGACACCGAAGTCGCGGAGGTGAACAGGATCCCGATCTTCACTCCGCGGCAGCAGGGAGTCGAGGGTTATGTTGTCACGGACCCGCGGCAGGACGGTCCGCATATGGAGCGCAAGGGTCTCGACGACAAGGTGCCGGACATCGTGCCGGAAGCCGATGGGCAGATCGAGACGCTGATCGCCCGATATGCGAATCCCGCGGAGTGGGCGGAAAACGCCTGGGGGAAAACCTCCCAGAACGAGAGGACATACGAGGTTCTGAGTGCGGTACGGGCCATCGTGACGGAATACTTTCCGGCTCTGCCGCTCTACATACACGAGGCCCAAGAAGGCTTCGAGCGCTTGCCCCGTGGCGAACTCCTCGCCCGAGCCCTCACCAGCGACGTCATGCGCGGTGAACTCAGGCTTCCCGCGGATCATCCGAACGCACGCGCCGAAGAGACCGCGGCTGCACCCAGGACACGAGTGCCGGATGTCCGGTCGATCCTGTCGTACTGCGCCGCATTCACGGACACGCTCGAGGTTTTGAGGTCCCCCGTCCCCCTCGTGGACGCCCCGTCGGCCCAGCGCGCCAAGACGCCGGTTCACGACGACCATGCCGCCCTTGGCGACCCTGCCGGGCCGGCAATGGACGACGAACACCATCCTGTCAACGGGCCAGAGCGAGGGAACTCCCCAGGGGCCCCCGTTCCCGAAGGTCGACGAAACGCGCCTGACGCATCCTCTCTGGAAGCCACGCCCGTGCCTCCCGTCTTCGACGAGCCCCACGGCCGGGTGGCCGATGACGCCCCCGACGCCCGGCCAGCTCCCCCTGCCCACGACGAAGCGCTTCTCCATCGCTCGCCCGCCTTCGATGAAAACGGTGGGGCCAAGGGCGCGGAAGCCGCGCTGCCTGCAGCGCGCACCAGCCTTCACGGCGCTGATCCAGACAGCGAGAAACCTGAAACCCGTCCGGCAAGCCCAGCGGGGGCCACTCGCACCCAGGAACAACAGGCGGACGAACCAGTAAGTCGTCCGGCGCCGACCTCAGTGTTCGCCCCCGCGCCGACCGACTACGCCCCGGGGCTGGCCTTGGGGCCAGAATGGCGGCCGTTGGCGATAGAAGTAGAGGCGATCCGACACGAAATCGAATTCCCGCTGCCAAGCCTCCTCGGCGGTGAGGACGTCTCACGCACCCTGGCACGACTGGCTGAGCTCATGGAGAAGCTTCGATCGACCATCGGCAAGGAACGAGAAGAAGTCGCCCGGCAGGTCGACGAAGCAATCAACCCACTCGTGGAACGGGCTGCCGAGCACATCCGCCGACACCTTGCCGGCAGCACCACCCACGTCCTGGGCATGGAGAACTCCGACTTCGTCCTCACGACCGTCGACAACTCCCAGGTCGCTCTCGTATTCGCCCAAACGCTTGCCGACAAGCTGGAACACCGCGTCATGGTTCAGCTCTCGGCCGGCATGCGCGCTACGATCTGTAACGACTGACGCGCTGAAAGCTGGCTCGTACACGGCGCGACCACCAGGCCCGTACCGTCCCATGTGGGTACGCAACACCGCGCTGCTGGCCCGCTCGGCCTCGGTCGAGCCCGTGACGTCCAGCAACAGCCCGTCCAACGGGCGGGCAGCCGCACCCAGGGGTGGTACCTCCCGAGCACAAGAGGTCCGACGGGAGAGGACGACAGCTGGCCTGGCTAGGATCAAGGACGCCCTCGGGTAGATGATCAAGACCCGAACACCGATCACGTATGACCGCGGTCGCCCCGGCGCAGACGTCTCGCGGACGTTCCTCCACTAGCACGCCGAAGCCCGGGCGCTAGTCGACGCGGCGATGAGCCAAGCGGCCGTCAGGTGGGCCCAAGACCTCCAGACCGCACAGGACGAGCTCGAAGCATCCTGGCGCGAGCGGGCCCTGAACACCGAGGCCGCCCTCAAGACCGCTCCCGCCGAAATCCTCGCCCAGCGCGAACAGATCGCCGAGCTGATCGGGCAGGCCCGGGACCTGAAGAGCGAATGGTCGGAAGAAGACATCGCCCGGATCATCACCGAGAATGGGAGCCTGAAGAGGCAGGTCCGCGAACTGAGCACGAAGAGCAAGTCCCTGACTGGGAAGCTGTCCACCGCCCGCCACAACGTCCGCTTCGCCGACAAGCGTATCGCTGACCTCAAAGTGCAACTCACCGAGCAGAACCACTCCACGATGGGGTCTGATGCAGGTTCGGGTGACAGGGTCAACCTGTCACCCCCCCCAACAAGACCCCCCGCGTGGCCGGGGCGCCCGCCCCGGGGCCGGCCGCGAGAGCCACGGCCA
>NZ_JBEOWS010000245.1:0-14987 GCF_040296125.1 Streptomyces sp. NPDC002265
GTCGACAGACGGCCTGCGGGACACAGTGCGAAGACAGGCAAAGAAAATCCGCTTTTGCGACTCACCGTAAATTCCCCTCCTGCAGGCGACGGGGCTCTCACGGGCTGAACCGGATGAGCCACTCGTCGGCGCTGTAGGTGTCCCGTGCCGGATCCGGCACACTCACCGCCTGTTGTTCCACCGTGTCCGCAAGCGTGATCCGTCGCGGCAAGGTGCCGACCCGGGCGCGGCGGGCCTCTTCTTCATGAGTGGGGTTGCGCTGTGCGGCCTGCTGCATGGCATGGACGTCCTCGGATGTGGCGGGCCGGTTGCCGGGCGGTGGCGCATCGGCGGTGGTGATGTGCGTGTGGGGTCCGTCCCCGCGGGCGGTCTCGAACGCCGTGCTGCTTGTGGCGCACACCGGTCCGTTCGGCTGCGTCGCGGCAGGCGCGGTAGCGGTATCGCGCGGCGCAGTCGTCTCACACAGCGCTCAGGGTTCGCGCGCGGGTGTTTGCGTGTGGGGGAGTGGGGGAGTGGGGGCGGACTGTGGGGGTTCGAGGCGGACAGCTCCGTGCGCCGGCTGATGGGCCGACGCACAAGGAGAGCGGGACCTCGACGGTCCCGGCAGGCATCCGATGCAGCTGCCGGCCGGGTGGGAACCGGCCCCGGTGGGACGGCCGGCAGCTGCAGCTGCGCCCGTGATGCGGCCGTCCCGTCGGGTGTTCGTTGTCCGGTTGTGGGGGTCTAGCGCAGGGAGCGGAAGCCTGCTCGGACCTCGTTCACGAGGAGTTCGGGCTGCTCCCAGGCGGCGAAGTGGCCGCCCTTGGGCAGGCGGTTGTAGTGGACGAGGTTGGGGTAGGCCTGTTCGGCCCAGGACTTGGGGGCCTGGTAGAGCTCGTCGGGGAAGACGCTGACGGCGACGGGCAGCTTGACGCCCTTGGCGCTGAAGAACGTACTGGTGTTCTCGTGGTAGAGACGGGCGGCGGAGACGGCGGTGTTCGTCAGCCAGAACAGGGTGATGTTGTCTAGGACGTCGTCACGCGTCAGGCCCTCGGCAACGCCCTGGAAGGCGCGGGTGATCATGGCGAGGCTGGCCGCGTCGTGGTCGAGCATGAACGCCGCCAGACCGACGGGTGAGTCGGCCAGGCCCGTCAGGGTCTGCGGGCGATCTCCCATGAAGTACGCGTAGTAGACGTGCTTGTAGAAGAATTCGAGCTGCTCGACGGCCGTCTTCTCCTCGTCGTTGGCCAGGACGGTGCCAGCGGGCAGCGGGTCGCCCTTGGCCAGGGCCTGGTCGATGGCGGGCGGGAACACATTGGCCATGTTGGTGTGGATGCCGGCCAGGCCCTTGGGTTCCTGAGCGGCCATGACCTCGGTGACGATCGCGCCCCAGTCGCCGCCCTGCGCCACGTACTTGGTGTAGCCCAGGCGCGTCATCAGCTCGCCCCAGGCACGGGCGATGCGCTCGGGGTTCCAGCCGCCCGAGGTCGGCTTGCCGGAGAAGCCGTAGCCCGGCATCGAGGGGATGACCACGTGGAAGGCGTCCGCGGCGTCGCCGCCGTGGGCGGTGGGGTCGGTCAGCGGCTCGATGAGCTTGAGCTGCTCGACGACCGAACCCGGCCAGCCGTGCGTCACGATCAGCGGCATCGCATCGGCGTGCTTGGAACGGACGTGGATGAAGTGGATGTCCAGGCCGTCGATCTCGGTGATGAAGTTCGGGTAGGAGTTCAGCCGCGCCTCCACCTTGCGCCAGTCGTACTCCTTGGCCCAGTAGCGGGCCAGTTCGCGGACCGTGGCGAGCTGGGTGCCCTGCGACTGGTCATCGACGGTCTCCATCTCCGGGAAACGCGTCGCCTCGATACGCGAACGCAGGTCGTCAAGGTCCGCATCGGTGAAACGGACGGTGAACGGGCGGATCTCGGGCGTGCCAGACACTTCTGTCTCCTTGATGGATGAACTTCGGGCAGGCCGAAAGGCCGGCCCGGGCTGCCGGATTCACAGACGCTCTCCTTGCGGGGGAAGAAGCTCTTTCTTCCCCCGGGATGCCGCCGGCTCCCGTGGAGCCGGCCGCTGCGTTCCGGTGCCATTTCATGATGGGCGACCCCGGTGTCCCCCCACATCAGAGAGATGACCTAGATCGAGAAGAGAACAAGCAGGCCCGGGTAAGTCACCTGACACAGCCACAGCACCTACTGAGAGGTCATCTCGACAGACGGATGGTCCATCGAAGTGCCCTGCCGGTTGGGCCCGAGAGGCGTGGGTGAAACGATGCGGGCATGCGTGAGTTGAGCCAGCTGATCGACGTCGAGGAGCCTGCATGGCCGGAGCTCAGAGAGGCTCTCGGCAGTGGGCCGGTGTCTGTCGAGGTGCTGCCACCCGACAGCGACCTGGCCAGGTCATCTCTTCTTCAGCTGCAGGTGACGGCCAGGTCGTATCTGGGTGCGGTGGTGTTGCACTGTGGTGCGCTGCTGGTGGACCACGGATGGGTGAGAGTCTTCGGCAGCCCCTCGGGCGGGGCCGTGCCGAGTCTGGCCCGGGTCAATCAGTTCCCGGAAGCGTTCGACTCCGCGTGGCGACTCGATGCCGCTCTGGTGGTGGCGCATGACGTGCTGGGAGGTGTCTTCGCTCTCAACGGCGCAACTCCTGCCAGCCGTGGCCGTCCCGGGGCACCCGGTGAGATCGTCTACTTCGCCCCGGATTCGCTTCGCTGGGAGGCTCTGGGAGCCGGGCACTCGGCGTGGCTGGCCTGGCTCGCGTCCGGGGCGCTCGATGAGTTCTACGCGGATCTGCGCTGGCCCGGCTGGCAGGACGAGGTTCGGGCGTTGAACAGCGATCAGGGCTTGTCGCTGTTTCCGCCGTTGTGGTCCGCCGAGGCGCGTCAGGACATCTCCGCGACCAGTCGTCGTGCCGTGCCCATGGCGGAGTTGCTCGGTATCGGCCGCGACTCATGTCGGCAGTTCGACGGGGTTGACCCGGGCTTTCTCGGGGCCGTGTGAACCGGTCACCTGGTTCGGCGGGACCAGGTGCGTGCCATCGGTGAGGCGATGTCGGCCAGGCTGGTGCGCCGCACACTGCTTGGGTGTCCCCGTTCCCGGCCGGCGGCGCCCGCCTTCTCCTAGGGCAGGTTTTCGGCCGGGGGCCGGCGCTCCAGGGCGTCGCGCAGCATGGCGCGCGAGGTGATGCCCAGCTTCGGGTAGATCTGGTAGAGGTGGGCGCCCACCGTCCGGTGGGAGAGGTAGAGCCGTTCGGCTATCTGCTTGTTGGTCAGTCCGGAGGCGGCCAGCCGGGCGATCTCTGTCTCCTGGGGCGTGAGTGTGTGCACCGCGGAGGTGTCGGTGCGCCTCTTGCCGGTGCCGGCGGCGCGCAGTTCGCTTTCGGCGCGCTCCGCCCACGGTCTGGCGCCGAGATGGGTGAAGGCGGACAGTGCGGCGCTGAGCGGTGCCCGGGATTCGGTGGCGGCCCGGGCGCGGCGCAGCCGCTCGCCGTAGGCGAGTTGGACGCGGGCGAAGTCGAACGGCCAGCGTTGTGCGCCGGGGATCGCCAGTGCGGCGGCGAACAGGGCGAGCGCCGTGTCGTCGTCGGTGGTGCTCAGGGCGACCGAGGCTTCGGTGAGCAGGGCGTGGCGCGAGGAGATCGCGGCTGTGCCGGCCGCCCGCATGGCGCGGACGTGGTCGGCCGCCCGGGTGTGCTGGTTGGTGCGGACGGCGGCTTCGACCAGGTCCATCGTCAGCCACAGCGCGTGCGGCGCGTGGGAGGCGAGGCTTCCGGCGGGGCTGACGGCGGTGGCGTGGCCGTAGGCGCCGGCGTAGTCGCCGCGTCCCAGGGCGGCGACGGCTGCGGCGTGGCGGGCGTAGTGAACGGCGCACAGCGCTCCGCGAGGTGCGGCCCAGTGGATGATCCGCTCGGCGATGGTCTGCGCTTCTTCCGCCTCTCCCCGGGCGGCGGCCAGGACGGCCTGGACGTACAGGAAGTACCAGGCGAAGGCGTGGTAGCCGTGGGTCGCGCACAGCTGGAGGCCTTCGGCGGCGAGCTGGGCTGCTTCGTCCCACTGGCCGGTCAGGTAGTCGTCCAGGCAGAGGTGGATCAGGGCGGACAGGTAGCGGCGGGCCGGACCGCCGTCGCGCCCCCTGCGCACCACGCGCCAGGCTGCTTCGCGTACCTCTCCGAGCCGGTCGCTGTAGAGGGCGGCCGTTCCGGTGCGTGTGACATGGACCAGGTCGGTTGTGTCCGCCAGTCCTGCCATGAGCAGGTCGAGTTCCTCCGAGGCGGTGGCTCCTGTGCGCGCGGGGTCGGCGAACGTCTTGCCCAGTGCCGACAGGATGGGCGGCACGCTCGGCGTCAGCTTCCGGACCGTCTGGTGGTAGGGCAGCCACAGTTCGCGCCGGGCGCCGAAGAAGCAGACCAGCGCCAGCGTGTGCAGCGTGTCGACGAGTGCCTTGTTCTCGGCGTCGTATCCGTGGTGTGTGCTTTCCAGGGCACACACCAGCAGGCTGTGGGCCGTTTCGACGTCTCCGTCGCCATTGAGGATGAGCAGGGCGGAGGCGGCCGCCGCGTGCAGGGAGCTGTCCGCCTCCCGGGCTGCGTGCCGGGCGCCGTCCAGGATCTTCTGGGCGCTGGGCAGCGATCCGGTGGACTCCGCGCCGACGTAGGCGGCTTCCGCGAGCCGGCGGCTGCGGTCGGGGCCGGGAGGGGTCAGGTCCGCGGCGCGGATCAGCGTCCGCATGCCGCCCACGGCGTCGCCGCGGTGCAAGGTGATGCGCGCGGCGTCCTCCAGCAGGGCGGCGACCTGCTCGTCCGGCTCTACGGTCGCCTCGCCCAGATGCCAGGCCCGGCGTTCGGGCTGGTCCACCAGGACCTGGGCGAGAGCGAAGTGCACGGCCCGCCGTTCGGCGCTGGTGGAGTTCTCCACCACGGCCGAGCGGATGAGCGGATGGCGAAACCGCAGCCGGCGGGCGACCTCGTCGAGATAGACCAGCTGGTGTCGTTCGGCGGGGGCCAGGTCGTCCAGGTCGTATCCGTCGTTCGCCTGCCGTGAGGCGGCTTGCAACACGCCGAGGTCGCCGACGCCTTCCAGGGCCGCCATCAGCAGCAGACGCTGTGACGGCGGCGGCAGGTCGGTGATGCGGGAGCCGAAGACGTTCTCCAGGCGCTGGCTGAGCGGGAGCACGGCAGGCAGCGTCTCGAGGTCGGGGACCTGCATGGCGGGCAGGACCGAGGGCAGTTCCAGCAGGGCCAGGGGGTTGCCTTCGGCCAGGGTCAGCAGACGCTGGCGTGCGCTTGTGACGAGCTGCGGAAATCTCGAGCTGACCAGACGGGCGGCGGAGTCCTTGTCCAGCGGCTGCAGCCAGTATTCGGGCAGGCCACCGCCGTCGTGGAGGCCGTGCGCGCCGGTTCGCGACGTGGCGAGGAAGCTCGTGCGTATCCCGGCGACGCGGCGCGCGACGAAGCCCAGGACGGCCGCGCTGGCCCGGTCGATCCAGTGCAGGTCATCGACGACGAGCAGCAGCGGGGCGCCTGAGGCCACGGCCTGCAGCAGCACAAGCACGGCATTGGAGACGACGAGCCGTTCCGGCGCAGGCCCGTCCTGGAACCCCAGTGCCACGCGCAGGGCGTGCCGGAGGGGCGCGTCCAGGGCGTCGATTCCGTCCTGGAAGGGGAAGAGGATCTGGTTGAGCCCGGAGTAGCTGCAGTTCGCCTCGAATTCGACGCCGACGGCCCGCAGAACCCGCGTGTTCTCGGCTCGGGCGGCCTCGGCGACACAGTCCAGGACCGCGGTCTTCCCCACTCCCGCGTCCCCGGACAGCACCAGGGCCCCACCGCCTGTTCCGAGTCCCACGAGATCACGGATCTGCCGCAGGTCGTGGTCCCGGCCGACGAGGGGGATGGTCGTCCCGGGCGTGTGGGACTCACTGCTGATCACTGCGCGTTCCATTGCTGTTCGCGGCCCGGGAGGCTGAGCCGGGGGAGGGATGGGCACCGTGTGCCCGCGGGGCATCACAGGTTGTCCAGGACACGGGGTCGGCCAGGCGGCAGGCGCCGCCGTGGCCGGGGGGCGGGCTGCGACGACAGGTGGGCGTACAGGTGACACCGTGTGACGACAGGTAGATGATGAAGCCTTTGCACTATTGCATATGGGGTTTTGCGGTAGGAGGATACACGCCCTGCAGTCGCGTGCGGCGGAGGCCGGGGTGCGGCGGGCAGGGGGATCGCCGACGCCGGGGCGCCCACCCCGTCCGCGCCCGCGGTGCTGGTCATCCAGGCGAAAGCCGGGCCGCTCCCCGGCGCCGGGGAGGCGGCGCCCGTCATGCAGCCCTAGACTTTTGCGCTTTTTAAGCGTGACCACTTTACTTGTGTGCAAGGTAATTGTTAGTGTCGAAGCCCGCCCTCCACCGTCAAAGTCGACGCATCGCGCGGTCCGGCTCACCAGCACCGAGGAATCCTCACTCGGCGCAGGGCCTGCGCCGTCTTTCCGGTCGTCCCGCCGGTGGCGGCAAGCCGGAACATGCACACAGATCACGCGCTGGGGGCGGGAGCCGGGGCATCCGGCCCTGTCTCCTGGGAGTCCATCCGGCCTCCCTTTCGGGCCGCCCCTGCCTCGTCAGTCACCCCCCTTCAAAAACGAACACCACGTCACGACCTCAAGCAGCAAAGCCACATGGAGGACAGACATGAGTACGCAGCAGAACAGTGCAACGGACGCCGCTGCACAGCCGTCCGTTCAATTCAGCCTCGAAGTAGTCGTTCTCCCGGTCGCCGACGTCGACCGGTCCCTGAGCTTCTACCAGAACCTGGGATGGCGGCTCGACGCAGACTACGAAGCCGGCCCGCAGTTCCGGATCGTGCAGCTGACACCGCCCGGCTCCCCCTGCTCCATCCACATCGGCCGCGGCACCACGCCCTCACCGCCCGGCTCCGCGCACAACCACTACCTGGTGGTGGCCGACCTCGACGAAGCCCGCGCCGACCTCATCAGCAAAGGCGTCGAGGTGAGCGAGATCTTCCACCACGTATACGACGCAGGCATCCAGGAGCGAGTACCGGGCCCCGCGCCGGACCGGCGAAGCTACGCGTCCTTCGCCACCTTCAGCGACCCCGACGGCAACAGCTGGCTCCTGCAGGAGGTCCAGGTACGCCAGCCCGGACGCTGACGGCGCCAAGACGGCATCCCTAGACGGCAGAGCCCGGACGCCGGCAGGCGCAAGCCGCATGCACGACGGCCGAGCCGGCCGTTACGATGCCGCATCCCCGCCAAAGACGCCGGGGATGCGGCACGATCCGGTTTCCGCAGGAGAAGCCCTTCGGGGAGCGCAGAGCGTCGACGGGCTCCATGCGGGAGGCCCGCAGTGACGGGTAGAGACCGGCCGTGAGTCCGACGGGGGCTCCGGCGAGCGGGGCTGCGCATGTGAGACGGACGTCCAGGACCGGAGTCCAGTTGACCACCATGCCCAGGACGGCACCGAGGATTCCGCCGAGCAGGCCGATGGTCGTCGGCTCCGCCAGGAACTGGCCGGCGACCTGCCGCCGGGAGGCACCAAGGGCCCGGCGCAGTCCGATCTCCCCGGTCCGCTCCATGACCGTCACCAGCGTGATGTTGGCGATGCCGATGGCGCCGACCACCAGCGAGACCGGTTCGAGCACCAGGAACAGGCCGTTGACGTCGCCCTGCACCCCCTTGCGTGCCCTGACCGGGTCGGGCGGTGCCGTCACGGTGAGGGCGTCCTCGGCTCCGGGAGCCAGCGCGATCGGCGCCTGATGAGCCACCTGAGCCGCCGCGCCGAGCGCGGTGTCGATCAGTACCCGGGGCACCGCTTCGAGGCCCAGCTGGTCCGCGGCTGTCGTGGGCGGCAGCATCACCGCGGTGGAGACCTGCTGCTCCCGTTCGGCTCCGCCCACAATCCCGATCACGGTATAGGCCTGGCCCTTGAGGAACACCGCGGGGGAGTCCTGGACCGAGCCGATGCCGAGAAGCCGTGCCGCCTGGTCCCCGAGCACCGCCACCCGGTCGTGCCTGGCGATGTCACCGTCGTCGAAGAAGCGCCCGGCGGTCATCCGGCCGCGCACCGCGGCCGGCAGCGTGGGGGACGCCGCGAGCACCGCCATGGTCTGGCCGGCGACGTTCCCGGGAGCGGCACGTCGTTCGCGCGTACCTGGACGCTCACGGTCTTTTGCGAGTCGGCGACCGCGGCAGCCGAATCGACCCCGGCCAGCCCCCGGACCGTATCGATGCCCGATCCGGCAACATCCTCGCCCGGGCAAGGGAGTTGTGGCGAGGCCGGCCGCAAAAGCAGCACCACCGCCAGTGATGCCCGTAGTGCGAACCCGTCACGTCGGTGACGGTGCGGTCGGCACGTCCTGGGGGCGCGTGCGGGCCGTCGACTGCTCGGCCCAGACAGTCTTTCCCTGTGCCTGGAAGCGGGCGCCCCACTGGTCCGCGAGTGCAGAGATGATGAACAGCCCGCGGCCGGTCTCGTCGACGGTGCGGGCGTGTTTGACGTGCGGGGCGCTGGTCGCGGCGTCGCTGACCTCGCAGGTCAGTTTCTGTCCCAGGATCAGGCGCAGTCGCAGGGGAGGAGCGCCGTAGCGGATCGCGTTGCCGACGAACTCGCTGACGATGAGCTCGGTGGTGGACGCCGTTTCCTCCTCCACACCCCACAGCTGCAGCTGGTGGCGGACCGCTGCGCGGGCGATCGATGCCGCCTTGGGGTGGTCCGGCAGCGAGCGGGTCAGTACGTGGTCTGCGGGCAGGGCCTTGGTGCGGGCGAGCAGCAGCAGGCTCTCGTTGCTCGGGGAACCCGGGAACGCCGAGGCGATGGTGTCGCGCAACTGTGGCAGCGATCTGGTGCCGGCGCCGTCCAGGAGCGGGCGCAGGGAGCCGGAGGGGGCCAGCACCGCGTCCGCGAGTGCGGCCGTGCCCATCGCCAGAATGCTCCCTTCGGGGAGGCTGACGGTGGTGGCGGGGAACGGGGCGTCGTCCGTTGCGGCGAGCAGGGGTCCTGGTGAGGCGGGCAGGACCGCCGAGGTGCCGTCGGGGAAGAGCGCGACCGGTTCCGGCAGGCCGGCACGGGCGATGGTGCAGGTGCGCTCGACCGGGTCGTACATTGCGATGGCGCATCGGGCGGCGAGCGGCTCGGGGCTGAGGGGGTCCATGGGAGGCAACGCGGCACGTGCGGACAGCAGGCGGGCTGCGGTGTCGCTGAGGCGGGCCAGGAGCTCGTCGGGCGGCAGATCCAGGGCGGCGAGCGTGTGGACGGCCGTCCGAAGCAGGCCCATGGTGATGGCTGCGGCGATGCCCTGCCCTGCCACGTCGCCGACGATCAGCGCGGTCCGCATGCCGGGCAGCGCGATCGCGTCGTACCACGCGCCGCCGCCCTGGGGGCCGGGAAGGTGCAGCGGGGCGATGTCCACGGTGGTCTGTGTGGCCGGAGGCCGGGGGAGAAGTCTGCGCTGGACAGTGGACGCGATGATCCATTCGCGCATGTACTGATGGGCGTTGTTGATGCACAGTGCGGCATGAGCACACATCGCGGACGCCACCGTGACGTCGTCCTCCATGAAGGGGGCTTCGTGCCGGTGGCGGTAGAAGCTCACTACGCCCAGAGCCTGGCCGTGCAAGGCCAGCGGTGCCACGATCATGCAGTGGGCTCCTGACCGTTTGATCACGGCGGCTCGGACCGGGTCGGCGGCCAGCCAGGAGCTGTCCTCCTCGATCGCGACGAGCCGCGGCCTGAGGTCGGACAGAACCCGCGAGAAGGGGGTGCCAGGGGGCAACGGGCGCACGGTTGCGGCCGAGGGCCTGCCGATCAGGCCCCGGAACGCCGCATGGCGCAGCGGCAGGTCCTGGGGGGCGGGGGTCCGGGGAGGGTCTTCTCCGCGGACGATGTCCTCGACCACCTCGACGTCGGCGCTGCCCGCGAAGCCGGGCACCACCGCCCCCACCAGCTCCCGGCACACGTCCATCACGTTCATCCGGTGCCCCACCTGGGCGCGGACCGTGTCCAGCAGGGCCAGGCGATTGCGGGCGCTCTCCCGTTCGGTGACGTCGACCGCGGACACCACCAGTCCCAGCACATGGCCGTAGGGATCCTCCAGACGGAAGTAGGAGACGCTGAAGACGCGGCTTCCGGGCCGGCCCGGCACCTCGACGCCTCGCAGGAGCCGATCGACCACCGGCTCACCGCTTTCCAGGACGCCTAGCGCCACGGCCACCTCGTCCTCAGGGCGTTCGAGGGCGTACACCTCGGTGAAATGCGTGCCCAGCAGGTGCTTTGCCGCACTGTCCGGCAGTCCGTGGGCGGCGGGGCACATACGGACCACACGCAGCTGGTCGTCGAGCACGTACAGTTCCACCGCGGACTGGGAGAACACGGTCTTCAAGACCGCCTTCTCCTGCCGTGAGGCGGCATCCTCCGCCGCGGTCACCCGCCACACCACGGAGGCGCCCTGCAGTACCGGTCTGACCAGCACCGCGGCCGTCTCGGAGAACCGCTCCCGCCGCCAGTCGCCGTCATTTGTGGCGGCCTCGCGCATGAGCATGGACAGGGACCGGCCGACGGCCTCCTCGGCGGACCAGCCGAACAGCTCCTGCGCCGGACCTCCCCACTCGACCACTCGCCCGCCCTCATCAATGAGTGCAAGCACATCATCGTCGGGCATCCCGAAGCACCTCCGCCTGGATCCCTGCCCGCCCGATGCGGCGGCAGGCTCGCCTACCCGGCAGATACACCGGTCGGCTTATCTCCCAGAACGCCCCGGTCCGGCCCGTGCCGCAACCGCTGTACGGGCACAGCGGGACGCCACCGCCGTGGTGCCGGGCCGGCACGGGCCCTGGTTGCGATCTGGTCCGGGACGTCGCTCACTGCGGATCGGCAATAGGCGGCAGTCGGGTCAGTCCGGCGCGGTGACGTCGGAGGTCAGACGCTCCAGGAGGGACTTGGCAGCGCCGACCTCCCAGTCGGCCAAGCCCACGGCCTTTTCTGCGGCGGCGGGGATGGGGCGAGCGCGTTCGCGGAGCTCGGCCCCTTGCGCGGTGAGGGTGATCTGCACCGAGCGCTCGTCGCTCGCCTGCCGTTCGCGCCGGATCAGCCCGGGCGCTTGCAGACGCTTGAGCAGCGGCGTCGGAGTGCCGTAGTCGAGCTGCACGAGCGTGCCCAGGGTCTTGATGGGCAGGGCCCTGTGCTCCCACAGGACCAACATCACCAGGTACTGGGGATAGGTCAGATCGAGCCCCTCCAGCAACGGACGGTAGCGGTTCGTCAGCGCCCGCTGCGTCGCAAGCACATCCGGTCATCGAGGAGCAGGCTGCCCTCGGGCGCCTGGGCCTGTTCGACGTCCGCTTCATCGGGCAATGCAAACGGGGAATGCGGCGCACTGCGGTGCCATCCCTGCGGCATCTGTGGCGAAGCAAGCAGCTGCAGCGCCACGGTGCCGCGCCCCGGAGGCCGTAAGCCAGCCAGCTGAAGCGGGCCGACCGCGTCATGCGCGGCGCAGGCGGCCGTGATGGAGGCCACCCGCCGATCAGGCACGCCTGTGGCAATATACCTTTTGTGCGTTTTTCTTTTGCGCTCTATCCGTCATTCAAAGCGGCCTCGTGGGCCCGCACGTCTCGCTCGGGCGACAGCAACGCCGCCGTGCATCTCCTCAAGAGCCTGATCGCCGCCCTGCTTGCGTGGGGTGCCACCGCCCGCTGGCTGCCCGCGCAGGACCAGTACCTGGCCGTGGCCGGTGCCTTGCTCATGGTGAACACCTCCACCGTCTACCGATCAGTGAACCGGGCCCTGCACAGCGCCCTCACCCGGATCGTCGGGACCGCGCTGGCGCTCTCGGTGGTCTGGCTGCTCGGCTCGGCCGTCGGAACGGTGGCCGCCGTCTTGGCGATCACCCTGGTCACCGCGGGACGCCGGATCTCCGACGACCGACTGCAAATCGCCTCCAGCGCGGTGCTCACCCTTGCCGCGGCCACCGCGGCCACCGCAGCTCCATTCGGCCACGCGATCCTGGCGGCGATCGGCACCGTACTGGGCGCAGGCATCGGCATCACGGTGAACGCGCTGGTCCTGCCGCCGCTCCACCTCACCCAGTCCGACACCGCCATCCGCGATCTCGCCGGGTCGATGGGCGCGCTGCTGCGCCAGATGGGCGGCGGCCTGTGCGAGCGCCGGGACGTGGACCGGGCCGACGTCTGGCTGGAGCAGGCCCGTGACCTGGAGCGGCTGGTCGGCGAGGCACAGAGCCACGTCGAGGAGGGCCAGGAGTCCTTGCGCTGGAACACCCGCTGCGCCTTCGGCCGCTGCGGTCCGGTTGCCCACAGCGAGCTGTGGCACGTTCTGCACGGCGTCTCGTTCCAGATCCGCGGCATCGCCCGGACACTCGCCGACAACGCGGCCGACGACGGCACCCGCCGCCTCGGCCCGGTCTTCCTGCAGCGCTATGCCGAGCTGCTGGAGCTGGCCGGCGAGGCGGTGGAGGCGTTCGTCGCACCGCACCGGCCGAAGCCGGCCGACCGGGACGACGCCCGTGAGCGGCTGCGCGGGGCGCTGGAGCGCGCCCGGTCCTGGCATGACACCATGACCGACCTGGTCGGGCACGGCACCCTGGCCCGCCCGCGTGCCTGGCATGTCTACGGGTCGCTGATGATCGACCTCGAGCGGCTGCTGACCGACCTCGAGCACACCGACACCCACGTCGCGCTTGCCCGCTGACCGGCCCGTCCACGCGGGTGCACCCGATGCCGGCAACACGGACCCCGCAGGTGACCGCGACCACAACGCAGCACGCAACGTCCTGTTCGAAGGACGTCGTATCGTCGCCGCCGGACGGGCGGAGACGCTGAAGGCCCGTGGAGCGCCGGTAGGACGGGCACACGTGCCCGCACAGCGCGGTGAATCAGGACGCCCCCGGGCGGGGCAGACGGCCCAGGCCGAAATCCCTGGACTTCAGGCCAGGGAGCACGTCAACGGCGACCCGTATCAGTCACCTCCTGACCCGCAGATCTGCCGCCCGTCGTCGGCCGCCGGCCGCTACAGGGCCGGCAGGGCCTGTTCGACGACCTCGGTCAGGGCCGGGTGGATGTACACCACGGCACGGCCCACCTGATCTGCCGTCACCCCCATGGCCATGGCCTGGATCAGCGGCTGTATGAGCGTCGCCGCCTAGGGGCCGATGATGTGAGCGCCGAGAATCGTGCGCTCGGCCGGGTCGGCCTGCCGATTGTCGACACCGCCCGGGATGCCCTCGCCCCACATCACGTGGTAATGATTTTCATCAGACGGTGACCTTTGCCACTCCTAAAGAGTGCTCGATTACCTTGTGCACGAGGAGAGTGGGCGATAGGTTTTGATGGTCGACGAGGTGACATCAGCGCTCGTCGGCCGCAACTACCCGTTGAGCCGGAAGCGAGGACATCGCCATGGTTTGAAGCTTGAACTCATCGCCCGTAGCGGGGTGGCTGCCCCGCCTCGGCTCGCCCCAGGACCTGGTCTTTGGTGTGGAGCAGGTGGATGCGGGCCCCGCAGACTCATGCGGTTACCTAAGCAGTCGAAATATCGGCTTCAGTAGCTGCAGCCACATGACAGGTTACCGGGATGGCAGCCCGGGCCCTACCGTCAACGGTGTCGCCAGAACGGGAGCGGGCGGCGCGGCGAATCCGCGCTGACCGCCGGAAGGGGCGGCTGGTCTCTTCGGGAGGAATTCCTGGGAGCCAGGCTTACCGTTCGAGTTCCCAAGGCGCCACTCGGGGACCTGCGTGCGTGTACCAAGACCGCGTGCCGGCCCAAGAGCAAGACGCCGCCGACCAGTTGCGGATGTCTTCTCCTGCCGGCACTGCCAGACCCTGAAGAGCTGGGTGGAGAAGGTCTGCCCGAACCTCGGTAGTGATCCCACCGCCAATCCCCGTCGCCTCTCGAACAGGCGAATTTACGCATTCCTTTCGCATCGGGAAGCGCTGCGCAGCCCTTCCCGATCTCTCATTCATTGCACGACAAGGAGACCGAAATGTCCGCCACATCCGCGGCGATCCGCCCGTTCAAGGTCAAGTTCCCCGAGGCAGAGCTCAGGGAACTGCGTGCACGCGTCGTCTCTGCGCGGCTGCCGGGGAAGGAGACCGTTTCCGATCTGTCGCAGGGTACGAAGCTGGAGACGGTGAAGCAGATCGCCGGCTACTGGGCGTCGGAGTACGACTGGCGCAAGGTCGAGGCGAGGCTGAACTCCTACCCGCAGTTCATCACCGAGATCGACGGGGTGGACATCCACTTCATCCATGTGCGCTCCAAGCACAAGGACGCGCTGCCGCTGATCGTCACGCACGGCTGGCCGGGTTCGGTCATCGAGCAGCTGAAGATCATCGATCCGCTGGTCAACCCCACCGCGCACGGCGGCAAGGCATCGGATGCCTTCCACGTGGTGATCCCCTCGATGCCCGGTTACGGCTTCTCGGGCAAGCCGACCACCACCGGCTGGGGCCCGGACCACATCGCCCGTGCCTGGGCCGTGCTGATGAAGCGCCTGGGTTACGCCAAGTACGCCGCGCAGGGCGGTGACTGGGGTGCGGTCATCGTGGATCTGATGGCCCTGCAGAAGCCGCAGGGGCTGGTGGGTATCCACACCAACATGGCCGGTGTGGTTCCGGCCGCGCTCGACGCCGCGCTCTTCGCCGGCAACCCGGTGGACACCACCGCCTTCTCGGCCGAGGAGAAGCGGACGGTCGCGCAGCTCGACTTCTTCTACAAGCGTGTCGGCTACGCCAACCAGATGGGCCGGCGCCCGCAGACCCTCGTCGGACTGACCGATTCCCCGCTCGGTCTGGCGTCCTACCTGCTCGACCACGACCACGCCAGCCAGGAGCTGATCTCGCAGGCTTTCGCCGGCCACCCGGGCGGCCTGAGCCGGGACGACTTCCTGGACAACGTCACGCTCTACTGGCTGACGGACACCGCGGTCTCCGCGGCGCGTCTGTACTGGGAGAACAAGTTCCAGTTCTTCTCGTCCAAGGGCGTCACGCTGCCGGTGGCCGT
>NZ_JBEOWS010000246.1:0-14975 GCF_040296125.1 Streptomyces sp. NPDC002265
ACAGGGTTGGCACCTTCGAAACCGCACCAGCGAGTGTACGCACCGTACAACTGCGCCTGCTCGGCGCGCATACTGTCCTCGACCTTGCACGACTCCGTCAGGAACCTGCCCACATGGTCCTCGGTCTCGGCGTACGCGGTCGTGGCGACCTGGACCCGCACCGGCCCCGCCAGGTTCTTGTCGCCGGCGAAGTAGCGCCGGGCACCCTCCACCAGCCAGGCCAGGATGCCGGGGCCTTCCTCCCGCACCAGAACACTCGCCAAGTTGTCGATCTTGCGTTCCTCGGGAACCACCTGTTCGAAGGGGATCAGACGCATCCGCCGCCAGAACGCGAAGCCGCCCGTGTTGACCTCGGGACGGTGGTTGCCCAGCAGCCACAGCTTGTGCGTCGGATGGAAGGAGAAGAAGTCCTGCCGCATACGACGGGCCTTGAGCTTGTCACCGCCCGTCAAAAGCTTCACCCGGGCCTCGTCGAAACGGTCACCGGGCTTGAGCTCCGAGCAGACGATAATGCGCCGCCCGTGCAGCTCGGCCAGATCGGTGGGGTGCCCCTCGAACACCTTCGCCATCAGGAAGCCCGGCGGAGCAGCGTCGGCATAATCCCCCATGAGCTGCAGCATCACATCCAGCAGCACACTCTTGCCGTTCTTGCCCTGCCCGTACAGAAACGGCATCACCTGCGCCCCCACATCCCCTGAGATGGAATACCCCAACAGCAGGTGCAGGAAATCCGCCGTCCGACGGCCCTCGGCATCCGTGCCGAACGTATCGTCGAGAAAACGCTGCCAACGCGGCGTGGGCATCACATGCGGTGCGACCGTGGTCGACCGGGAATGATGCTGCGTAGCCGGATCCGGGGGCACAAGACCGCCTGTACGCAGGTCCACCACACCCTCCGGCGTACACAGGGCATACGGATCGGCGTCCAGCAGCGACGTATTCATCACCATGCCCGGAGACGCCTTCGCCTGCATCAACAACGCGCTCATGCCCGACGTGGACAGCGCACGACGACGGTGCCGGCGCAGCTCGGCGGCGGTGTACACCCCGGTCGGATCGGTGACGGCAATGGCTTCGGCCATCTCCCCCACCGCCCACAGGACCGTTTCTTCCTCGTCCAACTGCCACCGATGCCCCGCCCACCGGTACCAGCCCAGACCCGGAACATGCCGATAATCACGCCCGTAAAGCTCCACGAACAGCTTGGCATTACCCCGGTCACTCAGGGAGTCCGGCAACAGCCCCACGGGCGTGGCGGTCTGATGAGGGGAGGGCGCGGGGGCCGTGGCCTGAGCGGGAACGCCCGGGATCGTGAGGGCCTGCTGAATGGGGCCCTGAAGGATCTGCTGCGCGGCGGCCGCCGCATCGAAAGCGCCCGGACCGCGGGAGAGCGAGGTCATGCAAGATGTCCTTCGATGTGCAGCGGCCGCCGGACCCCGGCATCGAGCCCGCTCCGGATGATCTGGGTCGAACCCCTCTCCTGACCGGGCCGGGCGTAGTCCGCCGCTCCTTTCAGGACACGCTCCAAGTCGCTGATGGTGGCGTAGCCGCCGGCGGCCAGCCCGCCCGCGGTGTAGGCGGCCCGGCTGAGCCTGTCACTGAAAACCGTGTCTTCGGACACCGTGGTGCACTCGAGCACCTCACGGAGCGCGGACTCCAGGATCTGGGCCGCGCGGCTGCGGTCGCCACCCGCCGCTATGACGGCCTGCCGGGCGCGTTGCGGGAGGACACGCAGACGGGGGGCGCGCCGTTGCTGGGGCAGGTCCAGATGACCGGTGCGGGTCAGCTCGACGGCCAGCCATTCGGGCAGCCTCCTGGGTACTCTCACCGGGCCGATCGGCGTGTATGTGCCGGCGCCGGTGGTGGTACCGGGAGCGACGACGTATCCCCCGCCGGCCCGGACGGTGACCTGCCAGGCCAGGGCCTGGGTGGGGCCTGAACCTGTCGAGGAGCGGAACTGGCGTCTGTCGTCGGTGCGGTACCAGATGTGCAAGCCTCCCGAGGGAGTCCGCACTCTCAGCGTCTGTTCGTCGTCCGCGGGATCCGGTTTCCCGCGGAGTGCGGCCAGCAGAGCGAGCGTATGGAACCCGTGCCGGAGGCCGTCCAGGTCGACTTGGTCATGGATCTCGACACCCGGAAGAAGTCTGTCCCTGCCGGGCAGCGACGTGGTGCGGGCATCGACGTCCAGAACGACGAGCCCTGAGGGACCGCAGGCCACTGCGACGCCGAAGTGAGGGTTGCCCGACCACCAGGCTTCGACGCGGTCCCGGTCCGTCGTCGCGGCGTGGCTGCCGTGGCACCGCAGGCCCGCGACGATCCAGAGGCAGTCCACGGGAGTGTGAGCATTGTGCTGACAGGCAGCGCAGTCGGGCGCGGGGGTCTTGCTGGCAGGAGCCAGCGGAAGCACCGGCCAGCCCTGGGCCGCACACCAGCGGGCGATGCTCAGCATGTCGAAACGCCAGTCGGCGCGCCGGTCGTTATCGGCCATGCGCGGAGCACCTCACCTCGTTCAGTCGCTGGTCCTGTAAGCCCCGCTGAAGAACATTGCCAAGGAAGAAGTCCTGGTCAGTTGGTGGCACTGGCTGTCGGAGCGACCGAAGCGACTCAACTTCCAAAACGGGTCAACACAACGTAGCCGAGGACCCGTCCGGATTGCTTCAAGCCTCACACCAGGCGAGCCTCAGCGACCGAGCCCCCGTCCAGCGGCTCGCGCACTGAG
The DNA here is from genome assembly GCF_040296125.1 of Streptomyces sp. NPDC002265. Taxonomy (NCBI): domain Bacteria; kingdom Bacillati; phylum Actinomycetota; class Actinomycetes; order Kitasatosporales; family Streptomycetaceae; genus Streptomyces; species Streptomyces sp. NPDC002265. The sequence continues at coordinate 2,720 of NZ_JBEOWS010000246.1, forward strand.
TCGCTGAACCTTCAGTCACTGGGGAAAATCCCAGGTCAGGCGGCGTTTGTGGCCCGGCCCAGCGACCCAAGCGACTCTCGGTTCCATGTATGACGCGCACACCCGCATCCTCGAACGTGGACATATACCGGAACCTGAGTCGCTTCAGTCGCTGATTGCCCCGCCCCACCCTTCTGACCTGCATATTCATCAGCTACTGAAGCTGAGCGACCCAAGCGACCGAGAGGTCGGGCGCAACACGAAAAGACATGCGGCACGGCCTTATCGGGTAGCTCCCTCACCCGAAGGGGCAAAGACTGTGTTCCTGAGTCAGGCGCCCCTTTTGCCAATTTTTTCCCGCCATTCACCTCGGCGCTGACTGCTCGAACGACCGAGACGGCTGAAGTCCGAAAATGCGCTCACCGAAACGGCGGCGCCGACGTGGATCGCCGAAACCGCTCGCTCATGTCTGGGGCCACATCACGGAGTGGTGGTGCGCTGGACATGAGAAGCCCGTCCCCCTGCTGCTCCGTGTCCCGGGCAAGGAAGTCATCAGCCGGCTGCGGGAACCCAGTTCTCGAGGCGGGGCGCCGGAGCGCCTACGTCACCACGAGGACTGCAGGCCGAGAAGAACTGTCTCTCACCGGGCACCGGCAAGACGTGGGCGACGGCCACCCGTCCGCTTCGAGCTCGATCTGCGGAGATCGGACGGGGCTGATGGGCTCCGAGAAGACCTACGCCCGACGCCCGGTGGCGGCGGCGCCGATCGGCCGTATGCCGAGCAGCCGCGCTCCGTCCCGGTCAGGCCCCGGCCGCTGCTATGTCCGCAGCGCGGCCGCGCTGCGAACGGGGAGTCTTCGCGCCGACCCTGCCCGGCTTGATGGTCCTGGGGTCGATGGCCTCACCGGGAGCGCCCACCTCGTAGTCCCCGGTCGGGTCGCTGTCCCTGTCGTGCGGCAGGAGGAAGAACGTCCGCCGGGCGAACAGCCCGCTGTCCGGGTCGCGTTCGGCGTCCTGAGCCAGGTTGGTGTAACCGACAAGACGTCCGTCACGGTCGTAGCGGGGCTTGCCCCGCCGAGTGTTCACCTTGTCCAGGGCCTGGCGCACGTAGTCCAGGTTCTCCGGGCTCTCCAGCCACACCACTTCTGCTTCACCGGTGAGCTGGCTGTCTTGCAGCATCGAGCTCATGGCCGCAGACCCTCCTGGTTCCTGTCGCCCGTAGCCCGGCCGGCGGGGGCGTTCGTGTTGCTCGATCCATGGCACCACGGCGGACTCTGATCGGCGTGGCGCACTACATGGTACGGGCAGCAGTACACGTACCCCAGGGCTTGCGCGTTCGTCACTGCCGCTCCCCCCGTCCGTGCCCGTGGTCGCTCGCCCCGTGTCCATCACTGTCGGCACGCAGCGCGATACCGGGATAGAGCTTCTTGTCGTTGTTCTTGATCATCTCGGTGGGCGAGGACAGCCCGACCTCCTGGCGGATCCGGCCGGCGAACGTCCGGCTGGTGGCCGGGCGGATGCTCTCCTCCCCGCACCAGCGTGCATAGGTCTCGTAGAGGAGCTTCTGCTCCACCCGCAGGTCCGCGTTCAGCCGCCCGCCATGGCCCACGACGCAGCGCTCCGTGATGAAGCGCCCGATGTGGTCCTCGGTCTTCTCGTACGCCTCGGTCGCCAGGCGGACGGACGAAGGCCCGCTCAGGGGGTCCCGCGAGGAGAGATAGCCCTGGGCCCCCTCGATCAACCACTGCAGAATGCCCGGTCCCTCGTCACGGACCAGTTCGGCGGCCAGATTGTCGATCTTGCGCTCGTCAGGGACCTTGCGCTCGAACGGAATCAGTCGCATACGGCGCCAGAACGCGTAACCGCCGGTGCCCACCTCGGGCCGGTGATTGCCCAGCAGCCACAGCTTGTGCGTCGGCGTGAAGGTGAAGAAGTTCTGCCTCATGCGCCGTGCCGTGATGGCGTCACCACCGGTGAGCAGCTTGACCCGGGCCTCGTTGAACTTGTCGTTCGGCTTGAGCTCGCTGCAGACCACGATCCGCCGGCCGTGCAGTTCCGTCAGCTCCGTGGAGTGTTCGGTGAACTTGCCCTTCTCCATGAGGAAACCGGGCGGGGCGGCGTTCGCGTAGTCGCCAAGAATCTGCATCATCACGTCCAGCAGGACGGACTTGCCGTTGGCTCCCGACCCGTAGAGGAACGGCAACACCTGCGCGCCGACATCGCCGGTGACGGAGTAACCCAGCAGCAGGTGCAGGAAGCGAGTGGTCTCGATGCCCTTCTCGTCGTCCCCGAAGGTGTCCCTCAGGAAGCTCTCCCAGCGCGGGATGGGCATCTTCTGCGGGCCGACCGACGTGGCACGCGAGTGCATGTCCACCAGGGGGTTGGGCTTGCGCAGTTCACCGGTCCTCAGGTCGACGACGCCGGTGGGCGTGCACAGGACGTAGATGTCCCCGTCGAGGACGTCCGGGTCCAGGCTCAGGCCGGGGGCCGCCTGCGCCTGCTGGAGGAGCGCCTTGACACCCGATGTGGACTGCGTGCGGCGGCGGTGGGCTTCCAGCTTGCCGTCGCTGAACTTCCCGCGTGGGTCGGTCTCGGGAATCTGCTCGGCCATGTCGCCGGCTGCCCAGATCGCCGCCTTCTCCCCGCCGGTGCGCCGCCAGCGGTACTGGTCCCAGGTGAACCATCCCAGGCCCTCGACATGGCGGAAACGATCGCTGTACAGACGTGCGAACAGCTTCGCGTTGCCCCGGTCCGTCAACTCGTCCGGGAACGCGCCCGATTCAGCGACCGCCGCCGTACGGATGCTCCCGCTCTGCTGGGCCGGAAGCGTCGGCTGTCCCAGCTGACTCACCGGACCGAAGTCGAGGGTCTGCTGATGGATCTGCTCGGCGGCCAGCACCGCGTCGAAGGGGGCATGCTCGGCGCTGCTCATGAGCGTCCTCGCGGATGGAACGGGCGCTGAGCGCCGGCGGACAGTGCGGAGTTGATGATCGACTGACTGCGCTGTTCCTGGTACGGCCTGGCGTGGGTGGCTGCCTCCAGCAGCTGTTCACGGACTTCGGCCTCGGTGACGTGCCCGCCCTGCACCAGGCCGCCTGCGGTGTAGGCCGCCCTGTTGAGCTTCTCCGTGAACCCCGCCCCCTCGGCGACGGCACCACATGCACGGACGTCCTCCAGCAGGGGCTCCAGGACCCGGCCGGCCCGCTTGGGCGCACGCCTCGCCCTCGGCAACTCCTGCACGGCCTGGGAAACCCGCTCGGAGGGAACGTGGCCGGTGCGCGCCAGATCGGCTGCCAGCCATCCAGGCAGCGGGGCGGGCTGACGTGCCTCTCCGACCGGCGTGTAGGTACCCGCGGTCGTGCGAGTGGTCGGGGCGACGATGTATCCCCCGTCGGACCGTACGTCGACCTGCCATGCGAGAGCCGTCCTCGGGCTCGAACCGACGGAGGAGCGGTAGCGGGTGCCCGGATCGGGATTGCGGTACCAGATGTGCAGGCCGCCCGACGGGGTACGCACCCTCAGTGTCTGGGTGTCGTCCGCCGGACTCGGTTCGCCCCGCAGCGCGGCCAGGAGCGCGAGGGTGTCGAAACCGGTGGCCAGGCCGGTGAGGGTGACCTCGGGCCCGATCGGGATGCCCGGTAGCAGGCGCGAGCGGTCGGGCACGTCCGCGGCGTGCGCGTCGACGTCGATGACGACCAGGTCGGCCGGCCCGCACGAGACCCCGACCCCGAAACGGGGCTGGGCCGTCCACCAGGCGTCGATCTGCGCGGCGGATGTCGTCGCCGCGTGGAAACCGTGACACCACCGGCCGGCAGCGGGACAGGTGCAGTCACCGACCGCGTGTCGTTCCGTCCTGCACCGCTCGCAGTTCGCGGCCGGAGTCTTCTGCCACGGAGCCAAGGGATGGACCGGCCAGCCCTGGCCCGCGCACCAGCGGGCCACGGCGTGCGGCTCCGCTGTCCCCGCAGGGGCGACCGAGGATGTCGCAACGTGGCGTGACACTTGGCGTCCTTGTCGATCTCTGGCTGGAGGCTGCGCCAGTCCCGGGCGAGTGCTGCCTGGTCAGCCTCTGCGAGGCGGGGCCGACGGGACTGACGGGACTGAGATTTTCAGCATGCGGAACTGAAGATTACCGCACCAATGTGACGCAGACGGGCGAGTGTGTTGAGCGTGTCGAAAGCTCAGTCCCGTCAGTCCCTTTGTCCCGGTGTGGGCGGGCGGGCAGTGAGGCGCAGCGTGGGGCGGGACTGAACGGGGCTCTTCGGTCCCGTTCAGTCCCGCCTGAGAAAACCCCAGATCAAGGCGGCTTTCCCCACTCCCGACGGGACTGACGGGACTGAGTGCGGGAGTTATCAGCTGAGTAGCACTGAGTACCTCCTGACCTGCGCTGTTGTGTACGCGAGCGCGCATGCACGCGCGCATCATGGCAATAACTACTGAGGTCAGTCCCGTCAGTCCCGTGGCTGGGGAGCAAAACACCTCTGACCTGCGCTTTTCTCAGGCGGGACTGAACGGGACCGAAGAGCCCCGTTCAGTCCCGCCCCACGCTGCGCCGGCCATTCCATCGGCTCCGCCGTCTGCACCGACCCGAGTCCCGTCGGTCCCGTCGGTCCCGTCTCCCTCTGCCGACGTCGGTACGACTGTCGCTGACGTTCCGCGGACAGCGGCTCTGGGAGTGGCGATCCTCTCGATTGAGCGACTGGCGGACGTCGTCGGCCTGTCCCGTTCGCGCCGCATCAGCCGAAGTGATCGCATCGGCATCCATTCCTACGAGGTTCATGGAGCAGGGTGCCGCTTCGTTGGCGACAACGGCACTGAGGTCGATGTGGACTTCGCAGCCGACGGGAGCGAAGTCTTCGACCTCTGGCGGCTGCGCGGGTATGGGTTGAGCCTGCCGGAGCCGCTTGACGTCACAGATCAGGACATGCGGTCCGCAGTGCGATCGCTGCAACCACTTCTGACCGAGGTACGGCCGGGGTGGTTCAGCGTAACCAACTGATGCTTCAGGACGAGGTTGGTAGGCGGCGGTACTTGTCGAAGTCGTAGCCCTGGTCGGCGTACAGGCGCCGAGCCTACGGCGCGGGCGTCGTAAGCCGCGCCGGTCTGCTGCCATCCACCCTCGACAACGCCGCCATGCCGCTGCCGCTCGTCCTGGATCTGAGCAGCGGCACCGGCGTGCTGCTGGACTGGCCGTCCGGACGGCCAGCGCGGCACTGCTGGAATCTCTCGGACGCCTGCTGGACGAACCTCGATGGACTTTTCCGGACTAAGACTCCGGTGTGAGGAAGCCGCGAATGCGCCTGGCTAAGCTCTCGATCATGTGGAAACAAGCAGTCCAGGAGGTCTTTCCTGAGGCAGGCTTCCAGGAGCCGGCACGGGTGTCCGAGATCGTCGAAGCCGAGAAGCGGCTTGGGCGAACGCTGCCTGAGGAGCTCAGGCAGTTGCTTCTCGAGAGCAACGGGGTGATCGGACGCACCCACGTAGACACCGTCTGGACCGTCGACCAGATCGTCCAGCAGAACCTGCTCTTCTGGTCTGACGAATCCTTCGCCCAGCTGTATATGTCTTTCGATGCCCTCCTGTTCTTTGGGGACAACGGAGGCGGTGATCAGTTCGCCTTGGTGCAGAAGCCCGAGCGTCCAGACGTGTTCGTCTGGGAACACGAGAGCGACAGCCGCAGGTGGGTGGCCAACAACCTGCGGGACTACCTGGGGCGTTCGCTTCGCACTGGCGGAGACGACTGGTATCGGCTGTAAGCCACCGTCGGTGACCTAATGCCGAGGCGGAGCTGTCACTGGTCAGTCGTCTTCAGCACCCGGGGAAGGTGGACGTGGTGGTGCTCGACTTCGACCTCACGGCCGCGTTCACGAAGGGCTCGCGCAAGGATTTCAGTGAGGCCGCTGGCCCTTTTCCGGGCTAAGAAACGATCAAGGTTTGTGCGCTCGGGCCGGGGTGTTGAAGCCGCCGCACGTGGGCGGTGTCAGCCCGGCACCCGAGGTGCCGACTCGTCCCATCACCACCCCTGCGATTATTGGGTCGTGAGTTACGACCTTGCTGTGTGGGACGGTGAGCACCCGTTCGATGACGATGCGGCGGGGTCGACCTTCGATGAGTTGTACGAGCGCTACCTCGAATCGGAGGATGCGGCTGTGCCGCCCTCCCTCGCATCGATGTCTCTGTGAACGCCTTGATCGAGCGCTATCCGGAGGATGGCCGTGACAGTCCATGGGCATCTCCTCCGGTCATCGATGAAGCCTCGGGACCGATCGTGTACCTGCTCATGTCCTACGGCAGGGCCGAAGAAGTCTCCGAGTACGCCGCTGCGCTGGCGCGCGAGTACGGGCTGATCTGCTTTGACCCGCAAGGAGAAACGCTGCGGTCCTAATTCGCCCAGATCAACAGTCAAGGCAGGGGCTTGGCCCATCCTCGGGGGCCGATACGCAATCGACTGCGGGGCAATGAGAGGTGCTTGTGATGTTCGCTGGGGGAACCGCCCGGCTGCTGGTCAGGAACGACGGTGAAGCACCGCTGGAGCTGACCGTGGAGCCGTGGGCAGATGCCTACCAGCTCCTGCCGGGGCAGACCTGCACCTCACTCGTCGGCAGAAGACGGTTCTTGGTCCGGAACGCTGCGTGGGGACGAGCCATTCCAGGTTGACCATCGGCAGGATTCAGTCACGGTGTGGGCCAACGGCAACTGCTTCCACCTCAGTGACATGGCGGGCGATGCGATCGATGCGGCCGACTGGCAGTGCCCGGTCCTGGGCAGCGGACCTGAAAAGTAGCTGGGCTCGACCAGGTGACCACGGTAGCGAGACCGGCCCCGCCTGGGGCGGGGCCGGTCTGCTTCAGCGGTGGAAGGTGGTCAGTCGGGCAGTCCGGGTTCTCCTGTATCGAGTTGAGGCGTTGGCGCGTTGTCGGTGAAGACGGACATCCCGAGGTCGACCAGTTGAGGGCGTCCATCCGCGGGGGTGTTCTTGAGGCTGTTGAGCTTCGACATCGCGGCGTCAAGGCTGACCTGGAGTCCTTCGACTTCTCCGAGCCAGCCGTTGCCGCGGGCCTCGCGGATGCGGTCGCGGAGGTTCTGGATGATCTCGATGAGGCGGCCACGCTGGCGGGGATCGATCTGGAGGACCGGGCAGCGGATGCAGGCATGCTCGTGCTTTCAGGGGGTTCCGTAGGGCCGTCCGCAGGTGCCGAGGGACACCTTGCGGAGCTCGAAGTGCTGCTGGAAGTCGCGCCACTCCTGCTCGGTGGGCTCGCGGTACTCCTCCTGTGGCCGGTCGGCTCGGCGCCGCTCCAGGAAGCTGCGGTAGGTGCGCACGAGGTCGTCCTGAAAGACGGCGAGGTATGCCTGGGTGGTGGTCAGCGTCTTGTGGCCGAGGACGCGGGCGGCGATGTGGACGGGCAGCCCTCCGGTGACGGCCTCGGTGGCGAACATGCGGCGGAAGTCGTGCGGGGTGTAGCGCAGGGGCTCGCTGGCAGCGTCGCGTAGGCCGGTGGCCGCGAGGGTGCGGTCGAGGAGGCGTTTGATGCCGGTCTCGTTCAAGACCTGGGCCTGCCAGTAGGGCCGGCGCTGGAAGAGGTGGGGGAGCTGCGGGCCGGTGACGCGTTCGTGGTGGTCGTAGCGGGCGACCAGTGGGATGTTGCCGTCGTTCGTATCGCGCAGGCGCTTGACGATGGTGGCCAGGACGCTGGCCAGCTCGGGGCTGACGAGCAGGAGCCGTTCCTCGTTGCTCTTGGGCGGCACGATCTGGAGCAGTGGGACGATCTCGCTGGTGTCGGGGAGCTTGTAGGAGACCAGGGCGAGGTGGGTCAGCTCGGTCAGTTCTTCAGCACGGACGCCGGTGTGGCGGAGGGTCTCGATGACTGCCCAGGCCCAGAAGGCGTCGTCTTCGACGCTGCTCTGGTTGATCCGGCGTCCGGTGCTGTCGATCTCCTTGATGTAGACGTGCTGGGAGCCGTGATCCAGGCGGCTGGGGATCTGGTTGACCTTGGGCAGAATGCGCAGGTAGCGGGTGCCCTCGTGTTCGAAGACCTCTTCGAAGGGGGTGGCTCGGGCGGCTTCCAGCAGGACGGCTGCCTCGCTACGGACGCGCTCTGCGGTTTCCAGCAGGACTGGCAGATGGGGCAGGCGTTCACGGACGCGCTGGTGAATCCGTGAGTGGACCTGGGCGACGATCTTGTGGTTGCCCGCGCCGTCGCCGCGGGTGATCGGACTGGGGACTGCCCACTGAGCCCAGAACGGGTCGTCATGAGCCCACTCCTGAATGTCAAGGTAGAAGCCACGAACGCGCATCATCACGTCGATGCGGGAGCGGCGCTCGCGCACCTGCCCGCTCTTGTCGGTGTAGGTCGTCAGCCGTTCCTTCCACCCGTCGACCACGTCCTGGGGCAGGCGCAGGTGTCGATGCCGGGATGGTGGGCCTCAATGTCCGCCCGGAAGACGCCGGCCAACTCGCTCACCAGCCCGCGGAAGGTCCCGTAGTCGACGCCTGGACGGCGCTCTTCGAGGTAGCGGACCAGCATGTTGCGGACGGGTGTGGACTGGAGGTTGTAGGCGTCGACCAGTTCCGCAGTGGGTCGCTGGCCGTGTCGCAGCGCGTCCTTGAGAGTGTCCTTGGAGTCGATGACGCCGATGCCGCGCAACAGGTCCCAGGCGGGGTGGGTGCCCACATAGGCTTCGCCGCGGTCCCGGCGGGCGACGGCACGCCGGTGGAAGATGTCTTCGCCGGTGAGTTCTTCCAGGTCACGTCCGGTATGCAGGATGATCGCGGAGATCACTCGCAGGCCCTCGTCGATGTGCCGTGACGTCATGCCGAGTTCGGCCCCGTACTCACGCATGCGGTCGAGTCAGCCGGCGGGGAACATCCGCTGGACGTCCTTGAGCAGCGTCAGAGCCTTGAAGCGGCGGAGGAAGCCGTGGCGGGGCAGCACGATCTTGCTGATCATCAGGCTGTTCAGGCCCATGAGGATTTCGCTGCGCCGGGACTCTTCGCAGCGTGGGTCGCCCTCGGTCAGGGCGCCGACCCACTCCTTGCCGCGGTCGGCGTCGGCGGCCAGCCAGCCCTCCCCGGGGTGGGTCAACAGCCAGTCGAGAATCTTCGCCGCTCCGGCGAGACGCCGGGTGCCGGGAGCAACTCCGCGGCTGTACGTTCGCTGCGGCCAGGCTGGCAAGGTGGGCAGCAGGGCGAGGACCTCGTCCCGGCTGAGCCGGTCGTGCGAGCCGATGCGATCCTCGTCAGCCTTCAGATCGCGCTCGACGAACAGCCGCCGCGGCGGCGTAGGGCCGGTCCCCGCGCATCGAATCGAGTTGGCGCGGCGTGGTGCCTGGCGGGTCACGCCGCACCCCCGCCAAAGAGAACGTCCAGATCGCCCGCGTCGTAGCCCACTGCGACGGGTGGGGCGGGTCGATGCGCCCGTTCCTTTAGCTCGGCCAGGTGCTCTTGAACACGTCGGATGACCTGGGACTCTTCTTCCACCAGGTAGACGTCGGCCGTCGTACTCAGGTGGGCGTGACCGAGGATGGTTTGCACGTCCCGCAGTGACAAGCTCTCGTCGCGAGCAATCCGCAGGGCGGCAGTGTGCCGCAGATCGTGCATCGACCAGTTCGTACCTAGCAGCGCGTTGACCCTGCGGAACACCGCGCGCAGAGCCTCGTAGTTCATGGGCTGGTAGGCCAGCCCCTCACCGTGGTCCCGGCGGCGAAGGGTCCACCACAGTGGGAGCTGGGGATCGGCCGGCGGTCCTTCGGCGAGGTAGAGGCGGGTCCAGACGAATGCCTCCGGGCTGGCCGGCAGCCACTGCTCAGCCAAGGTGCCCTTGCGCACGACCCGCATGAGCTGGTCGCCCCAGTCGAGGTCGACTCCGCGAACACCCAGCAGCTCCGCCGCGCGGGCGCCGTTGCTGACCGCCAGGGCCAGGATTGCCCGGTCGCGGTTCGAGCGAAGAGCCCCGAACAGCTCGTTCCACCGCTCGTCCGGCATCTGCCGGGGCCTGCGCCGGGGAACCTTGGGGTTGTAGCGCAGGCGCCCCTCACCCCGTCGGAAAGGCTCCAGCGGGTTGTGATGAGAGTGCAGCCGACGCCGTTCGGAACGTGCCAGCGGTACCGGATCGACCAGCGGACCGCCGCCCGACTCGATCCAGAAGTCGTAGAAACTGCGCAGTACGGCGTTGCTGTGCCGGATCGTCCGCGGCTTGTAGCGGTCATCCAGGTACGTCTTCTTCGTGATCGGATTCGTGGTCCCCGCAGTCGGCGCGGAGTGCGTACGCGCCGAACTGCGCGGCTTCGTCGCGGCCCTGAGCCACAGCACGAAGTCCCGCACCTCCTCCGAGGTCGCGCGGTTCCACTCGACCTCGACCACCCGCAGCCACCGCCACCAGCGCAGCAGGTCGTAGGCGTAGCTGCGTACGCTGCCGGTCCGGTTGTCCCGGGCGATGAAGTCGATCAGGAACCTGCGGACCGGCTGCACGACCTTCCCCTCCTCATCGAAGACCAGCCAGGGCACCACACCTGGGTCCGTAGCCACCCGCCCCCAGCGCGGGAGCTGGATGGCGCGGACGTCACGGGATTGCTCGTTCAACTCCGTTGCGCTCCTTCGTCGTCGGAATGCGCAACGTCTACCGACTAGACCAAGCGGGGGATGCGCAACCGCCCGGCGTGTCCTTCCGTCGTCCGGTCAACGACTCGGTGGCGGCCGCCACCGCAGAGGAGGCGGACCAGCGGTTGCGAGCCGAGTGGATCCGCCGCACGAGATGTCAGCCGTTCGAACACCCAGCCACGCCCGCCGCACTCCGCATCGAGGTGGTGGCCGGCGCCCCCGGGGACCGGGAACCCGTCGAAGTGCGGGTGCTGATCGACGACCGTACGGTGGCTCCGGCAGTGTTCCCCCGCGTCGCCCTTGGTCACCTCCTCGTTCCGTCAGCGACGACCCGCTTGACCGCACCGATGAGCGGTGCGGTACCACCACTCCCCCAGCTCGAACTGGCCCGTTCAAACAGCCGAGGCTCTCCGCCTGCGACCGCCGTCGAACTGGCTGGATGGAGCGGCCGACCAGGGGCTCAAGGGGTGAGGGGATCGCGGAAGTGACCGCTTCCTCCGACCGATTGAGGGATTCACAGAATGTGAATCCCTGTCCTCGAGGCACACTGTGAGCATGGCGCGATCCACACGAAAGCCGAACGATCCGAAGAAGCCCCTGCACAGAGCCCCTGTGCGTATCGGTCGCGTCGACAGTGCGGCAATCGTCGGGGAGCTCCGTCAGCTCCATGAGGTCGCTGAGGACGGCAACATCGAGCGAATGCCTGCGGATGAAGAGTTGTACGGGGCACTGCTGTACCTCGAGGCCAACTCAGAGGCGTTGAGGAACGAGGAGGCCCGACGAACCTCGGCGCTCGCCAGGGTCCAGCTGTGGGAATACCTACGCGAGCGAGCCGACATCCATCAGCAGCGGGCGGTCGAGGATGCCAGGAGAGCCGCCGTCGAGTGGTCGGACCTGGCACCCGCTCTCGCCGTGAGGGCTCCGAGCGCGGCCTACAACAAAGCGTTGCGCCTGCGGGCTTCTGTCATCGCGGACACCGCGCAGGAGAACGAGCCGCTGCGACGCACTCCGGAAGCGGTACTCGAAGCGGAACGACAAGCATCGGCACGAGCGGCAGCAGAGCGGCGTGCGACAGCAGAGGCCACTCGCCGGCACGCCCTGCTTGAGCCGGTTGCCAGGAGGCTCGTGGAACACCGGGCGGGACTCGATGACGATGACGAGGTCACGTACTGGCTCGACGAGATCGAAGCCGTACTGCCCAACTGCCACACTCCCACCCAGTTCGTCAGCCTGCAGACGTACGTTCGGGCCTTTGTGCGGGGGCTTCGGAAGACCGAACGCGGCACTGCCCGCCCAGCTGGAACGACGGAAGACGCCCGCCTTGCGTATGCGGCTGCGGCCGAACTCGTCACCGAGGCCTGAATCCCTCCGGGCCCGGCCTCGGCGGTCACGGCGGCACGGGACCGAGCCAGGATCACGTAACCGGCCCGGGGCGCACGGCGACTACTTCGAGTCGAGGATGTCGCGAGCCCCCGCTCCCCCGCCCGTCGGTCCGGAGCTGTCTGTCGGCCAGCCGCATCTGTGATCAAGCACCGCACACTGATCGTCATGAGGTGGCGGGCGATCCGTACTGTGCCCACCGTCCGCCGCCGGCGGGCACACCCCTTTGGGCTTGGATCGCCGTGGGGGGGGGTTTAGACCGAATAAACAACCAACCGAACCCCCGAGCGGAAAAGT
>NZ_JBEOWS010000247.1:0-14866 GCF_040296125.1 Streptomyces sp. NPDC002265
CGCGGAAGCGAGGTGAATACGTGACAGGCTGGCAGTTCTGGGTGGACCGGGGCGGACCGGCCTTCACCGGCCCAGGGGCCGGCCGCGTGCTCAGTCGTCGTACGCGTCCAGCGGCGGGCACGAGCAGACCAGGTTCCGGTCGCCGAAGGCCTGGTCGATACGGCGCACCGGCGGCCAGTACTTGTCGGCGGCCGAGACACCGGCCGGGAAGACGGCCTCCTCGCGGCTGTAGGCGTGCTCCCACTCCCCGCCGAGCGCGGCGGCGGTGTGCGGGGCGTTGCTCAGCGGGTTGTCGCCGGCCGGCCAGTCGCCCGCGCCGACCTTCTCGATCTCCGCGCGGATGGCGATCATCGCGTCGCAGAAACGGTCCAGCTCGATCAGGTCCTCGGACTCGGTCGGCTCGATCATCAGCGTCCCGGCCACCGGGAACGACATCGTCGGCGCGTGGAAGCCGTAGTCGATCAGCCGCTTGGCGACGTCGTCGACGCTCACGCCGGTCGCCTTGGTCAGCGGCCGCAGGTCGATGATGCATTCGTGCGCGACCAGACCGCCGGGGCCCGTGTAGAGCACCGGGTAGTGCGGCTCCAGGCGCTTGGCGATGTAGTTGGCGGAGAGCACCGCCACCTGCGTGGCCCGCTTGAGCCCCTCGCCGCCCATCAGACGGACGTACGCCCACGAGATCGGCAGGATGCCCGCGGAACCCCACGGGGCCGCCGAGATCGGGCCGACACCGGTCTCCGGACCGGCCGCGGGCTGCATCGGGTGGTTGGGCAGGTACGGCGCGAGGTGCGACCGCACGGCCACGGGGCCGACGCCGGGACCGCCGCCGCCGTGCGGGATGCAGAACGTCTTGTGCAGGTTCAGGTGCGAGACGTCGCCGCCGAAGTGCCCCGGCTTGGCGAGCCCCACGAGCGCGTTGAGGTTGGCCCCGTCCACGTAGACCTGGCCGCCCGCCTCGTGCACCTGAGCGCAGATGTCGGCGACATGCTCCTCGAACACGCCGTGCGTCGAGGGGTACGTGATCATCAGCACCGACAGCTGCTCACGGTGCTGCTCGATCTTCGCCCGGAGGTCCTCGACGTCGATCTCGCCGTCCTCGGCGGTCTTCACGACGACGACCTTCATACCGGCCATGACCGCACTGGCGGCGTTGGTGCCGTGCGCGGAGGACGGGATCAGGCAGACGGTCCGCTGGTCGTCACCGTTGGCCCGGTGGTAGCCGCGCACCGCGAGCAGACCGGCCAGCTCACCCTGCGAACCGGCGTTGGGCTGGAGGGACACCTTGTCGTAGCCGGTGACCTCGGCGAGCCGCTCCTCCAGCTCACGGATGAGCGTGAGGTAGCCCTGCGCCTGGTCGGCGGGCGCGAAGGGGTGCAGCTGGCCGAACTCGGGCCAGGTGACCGGCTCCATCTCGGTGGTCGCGTTCAGCTTCATGGTGCAGGAGCCCAGCGGGATCATGCCCCGGTCGAGCGCGTAGTCGCGGTCGGAGAGCTTGCGCAGGTAGCGGAGCATCGCGGTCTCCGAGCGGTGCTGGTGGAAGACCGGGTGGGTCAGGTAGACGTCGGTGCGCTGCAGCGCGGCCGGCAGGGTCTCCTCGGTGACCGCGTCCAGCGCCTCGATGTCGGCCTCGACCCCGAACGCCGTCCACACGGCGGCGAGCTGCGCGCGCGTGGTGGTCTCGTCGCAGGACATGGACACCCGGTCGGCGTCGACGAGGTGCAGGTTGACCCCGCGCTCGCGCGCGGCCGCCACGGTCTCGGCGGCCCGGCCCGGGACCCGCGCGGTGAGCGTGTCGAAGAACGCGCCGTGCACGACCTCGACACCGCCGGCGGTGAGGCCCGCGGCGAGGAGCGTGGCGTAGCGGTGGGTGCGGCCGGCGATCGCCTTCAGGCCGTCGGGCCCGTGGTAGACCGCGTACATGCCCGCCATCACGGCGAGCAGCACCTGCGCGGTGCAGATGTTGCTGGTCGCCTTCTCCCGGCGGATGTGCTGCTCACGGGTCTGAAGAGCGAGGCGGTAGGCCCGGTTGCCGTCGGCGTCGACGGAGACGCCCACGAGACGGCCGGGCAGGCTGCGCGCGAACTTCTCGTGCACCGCCATGTAGCCGGCGTGGGGTCCGCCGAAGCCCATCGGCACGCCGAAGCGCTGGGTGGTGCCGACCGCGATGTCCGCGCCCAGCTCGCCGGGCGAGGTGAGCAGCGTCAGCGCGAGCAGGTCGGCGGCGACCGTGACCAGCGCGCCCAGCTCGTGGGCCTGGTCGATGACCGGCTTGAGGTCACGCACGGCACCGGAGGCGCCCGGGTACTGGAGGAGGACACCGTTGATCTCGCGCTCGGCGATCTCGGCCGGGATGCCGTCGCTGAGGTCGGCGACGACCACCTCGACGCCGGTCGGCTCGGCGCGGGTCTCGATCACGGCGATGGTCTGCGGCAGCGCGTCCGCGTCGACCAGGAACAGGCCCTTCTTGTTCTTGCCCATGCGCAGGGACAGCGCCATCGCCTCGGCGGCGGCCGTGCCCTCGTCGAGCAGCGAGGCGCCCGAGGTCGGCAGCCCGGTGAGTTCGGCGACCGTCGTCTGGAAGTTCAGCAGCGCTTCCAGGCGGCCCTGCGAGATCTCCGGCTGGTACGGCGTGTACGCCGTGTACCAGGCCGGGTTCTCCATCACGTTGCGCAGGATGACGGGCGGCGTGAAGGTCCCGTAGTAGCCGAGGCCGATCATCGAGCCGAGGACCTGGTTGCGGTCGGCCAGGGAGCGCAGCTCGGCCAGCACCTCGGCCTCGGTGCGCGCGCCCGGCAGGTCCAGGGCGTCGGCGTTCTTGATCACATCCGGTACCGCGGCTGCCGTGAGGTCGTCCAGCGAGCCGTACCCGACCTGGGCGAGCATCTTGGCCCGTGCCTCGAGGTCGGGCCCGATGTGGCGCTGCTCGAACGGGATTCCCTGTTCGAGCTCGGAGAGCGGAATACGGTGGGCGGTCATTGCGGAGGCCTCCTGGTCTGACGCGACCTGCGAGGGGCACCCTGGCGCGGGTACCCGGACGGCCTCCCCCTCTGTCATCTCAACCTGAGAGCTTCACCGGATCGCCCGGAATGGGGTCACCGGCTTTCACCGTCGGTGAGGACGCGGGTCGTCGACACCCGTCCTGCTTTCCAGAGTGACCTCGTCCGTGCGGTACGTGTGCCTGAGAGATTCCGGGGAGGATTTGCTCCTTCGGCGCCTCCGGTGATGTCCGGAGGACTCTCCCGCACGGGGTCAGCAGCCGCTTGCCAGAGTACCAGCGACCTCAACACGGGAGTCTTCGAGTGGCCACCTTCCTGAATGTGCTCTTTTGTAGTGCTTACGGATGAGTTTGCGACCTGGAGGAGGGACCGTGCAGACCGATGTCGATCCGCGCAACCTGATCGGCCGCAAGGCGTTCGACCGCAACGGCACAAAGATCGGAACCGTCGACGAGGTGTACCTCGACGACGCCACCGGTGTACCGGAGTGGGCAGCCATACGTACCGGTCTGTTCTCGAGGGACGCTTTCGTCCCGCTCGAGCCCAGCGAACTGGTCGAGGGCGCACTGCGCGTCCCGTTCGACCGCACTCTGATCAAGGACGCCCCCGACTTCGGCGTCGGCCGTCACCTCTCCCCCGAACAGGAACTCCAGCTCTACCACCACTACGGCCTCGACATCGCAGCCCCGCCTCCCTTCCCGGACCACGACTTCGGCAAGCTGGCCGGCCCGGACGAGTCCTGACGCCGGCGCCCGCACCCGCCGGCCCACGGTGGCCCTGGAGAGCTGCCGCGGCCAGGCCCGGCACGCCCGCCGGAGACAGTTGGTCCCCTCGCCGACCTGCCTGGTCACCGTCGACGGCGATCGGGGTGCACCGGATGCCCGGTGACGGAGATCGCACCGCACCGGCACGCCCCGAGCCTCCCTCCGGTCCGTGACGTTCCGGACAGCCGGGGCTCCGTCCCGTCACCCGTCAGGTCTCCGAGCCCGCCGTCAGCCGGCCGCGTGCTCCGCAGCGCTCGACGGCTCCTCGGCCGGCGGTTCCCCCTCGGCCGCCGCATCCTCCTCCTCGGCGCCGCGGACCGCTCCCGGATCCTCGGCCTCCACCGGTCTTCGCCGCACCAGTGGCAGTGGATCCGCCGGTTCCAGGTCGGGGTCGTCGATCCGGAAGGTCCGCACCCGGCCGGGAGCCGAGTCGGGCGTCTCGAACCGTACGGTGACCCGGCCGAGACCGCTGCCCTGCACCCACCCGGGCCCGTGCTCGGCATGCCGTACGTCGTGTCCGGCCGGCCAGTGCCGCTCGACCGGCTCCGGCGGCTGCGGTACGGACTCGTCCGCTGCCGCCTCCTGCTCCACGGCGCCCGCCTGTTCGCCGGCCGCCTGCGCGAACAGATCCTCCTGCGTGTAGTCGGCCAGCCCCGTCACGCCCACCCCGAGCAGCCGTACACCGCCCGTGGTGTCCACGGAGTCGAGCAGCCTGGCCGCCGCCTCCCGCACGACGGCCGGATCGTCGGTGGGGCCGCGCAGCGTCTCGGACCGGGTCAGGGTGGAGAAGTCGTACCGCCGCACCTTCAGCACGATCGTCCGCCCGGACAGGCCCGCCCCGCGCAGCCGCCCCACGCACCGGTCGGCCAGCCGCGCCACCTCGAACCCCACCCTGAGCCGGTCGTGGATGTCGACGTCGTACGTGTCCTCGACCGACACCGACTTGGCCTCCCGCTCGGCCACCACGGGCCGGTCGTCGCGCGCCAGCGCCATCGCGTGCAGCGCGTGGCCGTGCGCCTTGCCCAGCAGCCGGACGAGCTCGTCCTCACCGGCCCCGGCGATCTCGTCGACCGTGGTGATCCCGGCCCGCCGCAGATGGTCGCCGGTGGCCGGACCGACGCCCGGCAGGGTCCGCACCGACATGGGCCCGAGCAGCGCCCGCTCGGTGCCCGGCTCGATCAGCACCAGACCGTCCGGCTTGGCCTGCTCGGAGGCGATCTTCGCCAGCATCTTCGACGCGGCCAGCCCCACGGACCCCGTGAGCCCCGTCACCGCCCGGATGTCGGCACGCAGTTTCACCCCCGCCGAGCGGGCCGACCCGGCGTCCCAGGCCGCTCCCCCGGCCTCCAGGTCCACGAACGCCTCGTCCAGGCTCAACGGCTCCACCAGCGGCGACAGACCCCGCAGCAGCGCCATCACCTGCTCGCTGATCGAACGGTAGAACCCGAATCGGGGCACGAGATAGGCCGCGTTCGGCACCAGCCGTCGGGCCTGGGCCATGGGCATCGCCGAGTTCACGCCGAAGACCCGTGCCTCGTACGAAGCGGTCGCCACCACCCCGCGCGGTCCCAGCCCGCCCACGACGACGGCCTTTCCCCGCAGGCTCGGCTTGGACGCCTGCTCCGCCGAGGCGAAGAAGGCATCCATGTCGAGATGCAGGATCGTGGGCGCGGTTCTCACATCTCCGATGCTGCCCTACGCCACTGACATTGCCCTCGCGCGGCGCCGGGGCGGACCTCAGACGGCCCGGTTGCGCCGCCGCGCCAGCTCGTCGGCCGGGTTGGGTCCGACCAGGGTCTCCCCGGTGTCGATCCGCTCCCCGTGCAGCTGTGACAGGGCGCTCTCCACATCCCGCCACACCACGCCCACGGCGATCCCGAAGACGCCCTGCCCGCCCTGGAGCAGCGCGTGCACCTCGTCGGGCGAGGTGCACTCGTACACCGTGGCGCCGTCGCTCATCAGCGTCATGCGCTCCAGGTCGCTGAAGCCCCGCTCCTTCAGGTGCCGCACGGCGGTACGGATGTTCTGCAACGACACCCCGGTGTCGAGGAACCGCTTGACGATCTTCAGGACGACCACGTCGCGGAAGCTGTACAGCCGCTGTGTCCCGGACCCGTGGGCAGGCCGCACGCTCGGTTCGACCAGGCCGGTACGGGCCCAGTAGTCGAGCTGCCGGTAGGTGATACCGGCGGCCGCGCAGGCCGTCGGGCCCCGGTAGCCGATCTGCTCGGACGCCATGGACGTCGCCCCTCCGCTGCTCGGCACTGCCGAAGGTCGGTGCGGAGCATGGTCGGCCGCGTTGCCGTGAAGCGGGTACGGACCGCTCGCCCCGAAACCGCGTCCCGGGGCACCCCCAGCCATACCGCCGCCGCTGCTGCTCACGCCGACCTCCGTCCTTGACCTGCCTCCTCGACGGTAGGCAGTCACCAGGGGTGCGTCAACGATCGCCACACTCGGCACGCCGAGTGATAATCACCCTAGGAGTGGTTTCCCGTACCCCACCGCGGGGAAAGGCTAGCCGAATGCTCTCGGAGGGAGCCGCAGGACGCACTCACTGGCCGCTGGCAATTGCCGCCGCCGCGGCGCGCCACCCGGGCCGGGCGACGCGCCCGCGCAGCGCCTACTGGCTGCTGCTGCCGAAGTCCTCGGGTGAGATCTGGTCGAGGAACTCGCGGAACTTCTCCACCTCGTCCTCCTGCTCGTCCGGGATCGCGATCCCCGCGTCGTCCAGGACCGTGTCGCTGCCGTAGATCGGCGTCCCGGTACGCAGTGCCAGCGCTATGGCATCGGACGGCCGGGCACTGACCTCCACCCCGCTCGCGAACACCAGCTCCGCGTAGAAGACGCCCTCACGCAGGTCCGTGATGCGCACTTCGGTCAGCTCCTGGCCGACGGCTTCCAGCACGTCCTTGAACAGGTCGTGGGTCAGCGGTCGCGCGGGGGCCATGCCCTGCTGGGCGAAAGCGATCGCCGTCGCCTCCCCCGGCCCGATCCAGATAGGGAGGTAACGGTCGCCTCCCACTTCGCGCAGGAGCACGATCGGTTGGTTGGAGGGCATTTCGACCCGGACACCTACGACATCGAGCTCGTTCACACAGCAACCCTAGGCCGTGCCCGGGATGTTTGGGTAGTCGGGCCGGGAACGGGCGCCCGATCACGCCGTCCGGCAGACCCCGGGGCCGCCCTGCTCTCAGGGCAGCCGCACCCCGAGAGCGGTCTGTACCAGCGCCGCGTGCAGCTTCACCGTGAGCCCCGCGAGCTCCTTGGTACGGTCCTCGGCGTGTGCCCTGGTCTGCGGGTTGCGATGCCGCTTGAGCGGGGCCACCACCTGGTCCACCAGGCCGGCCTCGCGGTCGGCGGCGGCCTTCATGAGCCGCAGGTGGCGCGGTTCGATCCCGAATCGCCCCAGCTCGATGACGAGCGAGGCGACCGTGACCGCCTCGGCGTCGTACACGCCGCCCTCCAGCGGGGTGATCAGGCCGTAGGACTGCCACTCCTCGAGCTCGCGCTCGCCGACCTCCGCGGCGGCGAGCAACTCGGCCCGCCCGATCCGGGACGCGGTGGAGCCGTCGGAGACCTCCGGGACGGCCTCGCCCTCCCGCTGGCGCCCCAGCGCGGGCAGCCGTACGGCCTCCCCGCGCTCCATGGCGTCCAGGTGCTCCCGGATCACCTTGAGCGGCAGATAGTGGTCGCGCTGCATCCTCAGGACGTGACCGAGACGCTCGACATCCTTGATGCTGAACTTGCGATACCCCGAAGGGGTGCGCTGCGGCTCGATGAGGCCCTCGGACTCCAGGAATCGGATCTTGGAGATGGTGACCTCGGGGAACTCCTCGCGCAGCGTGTTCAGCACCGAGCCGATACTCATCAGCCCACTGTCCGCCGCGGCGGTGCCGTGCCCGGCACCGCCGCCCGGTGTTCGAAGCATGGACCTTCCCTGGGGGTCCCCCCGGACACAGTCCGGGGGAGGGTCAGTAGCCTCGCTGGCTCGCGTAGAAGACCAGCCGGTACTTGCCGATCTGCACCTCGTCGCCGTTGGCCAGAGGGACCTCGTCGATCCGCTCGCGGTTGACGTACGTGCCGTTGAGGCTGCCCACGTCGGCGACCGTGAACGAGCCGTCCTGGCCACGCCGGAACTCCACATGCCGACGCGAGACCGTCACGTCGTCGAGGAAGATGTCGCTCTGCGGGTGCCGCCCGGCCGTGGTCAGCTCGCCGTCCAGGAGGAAGCGGCTGCCCGAGTTCGGGCCCCGGCGCACCACCAGGAGCGCGGAACCCAGCGGCAGCGCGTCGACGGCCGCCTGCGCCTCGGGCGACAGCGTCGGCACCGACGTCTGGCCGGTGACCTCGGCGTCGTAGGCCTCGATCCCCGAGATCGAGATCGTCGACGTCGTCTCGGACGCCCGCTCGGGCGTCAGACCGGGGCGCAGCGGTGCGCCACAGTTGGAACAGAAGCGGCTGTTCTCGCCGTTGCGGTGACCGCACCTCGTACACACCAGGGCCGACACGGAAAACCCTCCACCCGAACTTGAGGTTGACGGTTGCCCGAAACCTATGCCGCCGGACTGGGCAGGGTCAACTGACGCCGCGCCCTGACCCCCGGAGAGGTCACCACCCGGACCAGCCACCTGGTCCCGGAACAACGGCCGCTGGCCGTCCGCGTCGGGCTGTGCGCGATGACGAGCGGTCGCGTTGTCGTTACCCTCTCGAGCACTCTTGCCGAACAACTTCGCAAACAACTTCACGGGCGATTCCCCTTGACCGAAACAGACCCGCCCGTGGGGCAGGACGAACCCTGACTCAATACACCGGTCGACCCGGACATCTTCACAACGTCCGTATCCACCAGACAGTTTCCACCACGCACCACCCATTCGGTGCGCCGACCCCCCGCAACCTCATGCCCTGGGGCGACGACCCCCATGCACCCCCGGTTCACTGGGAGGACGACCGAGCGTAGTCAGGCCGCTCCGCCGCCCGCAAGGCGTTCACGACGATCTTGCCCGAACGCTCGACGGTCACCGTGGCCTGCTCCTTCTCCAGTGTCTGCACCACGCCTCCAGGGATGTTGAGCGCCGGCTCGAGATCCTGCGGCTTGCCGATGACACTGAAACGATAGGGAGCGTTGATCTTGTTCCCGTCGACGCTCACACTCTTCCCGGACTCTGTCAGGTACGTGCTTGCGACCACGCGCACCCCGTTCACCTGGATCGCCTCCGCGCCGGCCGCGCGCAGTTCCTGGATCGCGTCGAGCAGCATGTCCGCCTGGACCGTCCCCTTCGTGTCCTCGACCGTCATCGTGATGCCGGGCCCCTGCGCGGCCACCGTGCCCGCGAGGATGCCTAGTTGCCGTTCCTTCTCGAGTGTCTGCTTACGGGCTTCCTCGGCCGCGTCGGAGCTGTTCTCCAACTCGTCGCGCTGCTTCTCGAGACCTTGCTTCTCGTCCTCAAGACGCTGAGTACGGTCATCCAGTTCATCGAGGATCCGAACAAGATCTTCCTGGCGTGCGCCGCGCAGCGCGCTGTCGCTGTCGCTGTTCGACGCCACCTGCACGGCCAGCCCGAAGCCGAGGCCGAACAGCAGGACGGCCACGATGAGTTGGGCCCGCGACAGACGCGGCGGCCACAGCCCCTGCACCAGCCGCTGCCGACCGGACTGCACGGGCTCGGCCGCCGTGTCGGCCGGCTGCTCGGCCTGGGCAGGCTGCGGGGGCACCTCGTCGGGCAGTTCCCTGCGCAGCCCGTGCTCGGGCTGGGACCACTCCGGCTGGGGACGGGGCGGCTCGGGCTGCGGCCTCGGCCGCTCCGGCTGCGGCCGGGACCACTCCGGCTGGGACTGGGGCCGCTGCACCAAGGGGCGTTCGGGCTCGGGCCTGCGCAGCTCCGGCCGCTGCTGCGCGGGCTGCGACCGCTCGGGCTCAGGCTCGACCCGCCGCTGCTCCGGCCGGCGCCAGTCCGGCCGGGACCGCTCCGACTCGAGCGGCTCCGGTCGACGTGGCTCGGGCTGAGGCCGCTGAGGCTCAAGATCGGGGCGTCGCTGCTCAGGCTGCCGCCGCTCCACCTCGGACCGAAGCCGGCGCAACCGCTCAAGCTCGGGCCGACGCGGCTCCGGCCGCTGCTCCGCGGGCTGCGACCGCTCGGGCTCAGGCTCGACCCGCCGCTGCTCCGGCTCGCGCCGCTCGGTCCCAGGCTCCGGCCGCCGCTGCTCAGGCTGGGCCCGCTCAGGCTCGGGCTCGGGCCGGCGCTCCTCGGACTCGGGTCGTTCCGGCTCGGGCTCGGGTCGTTCCGGCTCGGGCCGCGCGGGCTCGGGCCGGCGCGGCTCAGGCTGTTCGTCCTGGTTGCTCATCGTCGGTCTCACGCCCGGAACACGTGCCGACGGATGGCCGCGGCGTTGGAGAAGATGCGGATGCCGAGGACGACCACGACACCCGTGGACAGCTGGGCACCCACACCCAGCTTGTCGCCCAGGAAGACGATCAGCGCCGCCACGACCACGTTCGACAGGAACGACACGACGAACACCTTGTCGTCGAAGATCCCGTCGAGCATGGCTCGCAGACCGCCGAAGACGGCGTCGAGAGCCGCCACGACGGCGATCGGAAGATAAGGCTCGACGACCGCCGGAACCTCGGGGCGGACCAAAAGGCCGGCCACGACTCCCACGACGAGGCCCAGTACGGCGATCACGATGTGCCCTTCTCGGATATCGGCTGTGCTGTACGTACGATCACACTCGGTGCGGCCGACAGCCGGAGGGCGCTCTCCGTGGAGATGGCGGTCCGGATGCCGTAGTTCTCCTGCAAGGCGTTCAGATACAGGCCGTCTGCACTGTTCTGGAACTTGGTGCTCAGCCGCTTCCCGTCCCCCACCGCGAGCACCGTGTAAGGCGGCACCAGCGGCCTGTTGTCGACCAGTATCGCGTCCCCCGCGGCCCTGATCGCCGACAGTGCAGTCAACCGCTGTCCGTTGATGGAGATCGCCTCGGCGCCCGACTCCCACAGCCCGTTGACCACCCGCTGCATGTCCCGGTCGCGCACCCGCCCGGTGTCGGAGAACCCGGAGGTCTCGCGCGGATCGCCGTTCCCTCCGGTGGTGGCTTCCTTGGCGTCGTTCACGACCAGCTTCACACCGGGCCCGTGCACCGCGGAGGCACCCGAGAGGATGCCCACCAGTTCGGCCCGGCTGTCGCCGCCGTCGTCGCGGAGCGCCTCCCGCTGCCGGGCGCTCACGTCGTCCCGGAGCTCGTCGACGGTGCCCTCCAGCTCGTCCGCCGCCTTGGTCTCCCGGTCGATACGGTCGATCAGCTCCTGGCGCTCCTTGGCCACGACCGGAGCCGCGATCCGAGCCTGCGCCGCGCCGACCGTCACGACCAGCGCGGCGAGCACCAGACCGGCGGCGAGACCCAGCTTCGCGCTCAGCGTCCGGGGCAGGCCGCCGCCGCCCTCGGCCTTCTTGCGGGCGGCTGCCTCGGCGTATCCGTCGTCCAGGCTGTGATCCATGACGTTGGTGAGCAGCGACATGGACGCGTCCGGACGCGACGGGCGCGTGAATGTACTCCGAACGGGGGGCTCCTGCGGCATGCCGCACATCGTCGCATGTCGCGACCCGTACCTCCGAACGGCCCCTCCGACGTGCCGGACAGGCCCCCTTGGGGACACTTGTCCGGCACGCCGCGTACCGGGCCCTCAGCGGCCGGCGCTGTCCACCACCGCCGCCCACTCGTCGAGCAGGGCCTGCGCGGAGGCGTCGTCCGGCCCCTCCGCCCACAGGTGGGTGACCGCCTCGGCCGGATCGGGCAGCACCATCACCCAACGCCCGTCGGTCTCCACGACCCGCACGCCGTCCGTGGTGTCCACGAAGCGGTCTCCCGCCTCCTCGACCACACGACGCATCACCAGTCCCTTGACGGCCCACGGAGTCGCCAGATCCCGCTTGAGGACGTGCGCCCTAGGAATCCGCGCGTCGATCTGGCTCAGCGTGAGCTGTGTCCGCGCCACGAGCCCGATCAGCCGTACGAAGGCCGCGGTGCCGTCGAAGACGCTGCTGAACTCGGGAACGATGAATCCGCCCTTGCCGTCCCCACCGAAGATGGTCGTCTCGTCGCGCCCGACCCTGGTCAGGTCGTCGGGCGAGGTCGTCGTCCACTCCACCTGGGTCCCGTGGTAGGCGGCCACCTGCTCGGCGATCCGGGTCGTGGTCACCGGCAGGGCCACACGGCCGCTGCGCCGCTCCGCGGCCACCAGGTCGAGCATCACCAGCAGCGCCCGGTCATCCTCCACGATCCGCCCCTTCTCGTCGACGAGCGAGAGCCGCTCGCCGACCGGGTCGAACCGCACACCGAACGCGGCCCTGGAGGACGCGACGATCTCACCGAGCCTGACCAGCCCCGCCCGCCGCACCTCTGCGCTCTCCGTCGGCCTGGACTCGTCCAGACCCGGGTTGACGGTCAGCGAGTCCACGCCCAGCTTGCCGAGCAGGCTGGGCAGGACGAGTCCCGCCGAGCCGTTCGACGCGTCGACGACGACCTTCAGCCCGGACTCGGCGATACCCGTCGTGTCGACGTTCCGCAGCAGCGACCCCGTGTACGAGTCGAACACGCTGGCCGGGAAGTACAGGTCCCCGATCTCCCCCGGGAACGCACGCCGGTACTCCTGCCGCGCGAACACCCGGTCGAGCTTGCGCTGGCTGGCCTGGGACAGGTCCGCGCCCTGTCCGTCGAAGAACATGATGTCGACGGAGTCCGGCACACCGGGCGAGGTCCTGATCATGATCCCGCCAGCACTGCCGCGCGCGGTCTGCTGCCGGGCGACCGGCAGAGGTACGTTCTCCAGGTCGCGGACGTCGATGGCACTGGCCTGCAACGCGGAGATGACGGCCCGCTTCAGCGCGCGGGCACCACGGGAGTGGTCACGTGCCGTGGTGACCGTGGAGCCCTTCTTCAGCGTCGTCGCATAGGCACCTGCGAGGCGCACGGCGAGCTCGGGCGTGATCTCGACGTTCAGGATCCCGGACACACCGCGCGCACCGAACAGATTGGCCTGTCCTCGCGACTCCCAGATCACCGACGTGTTGACGAAGGCGCCGGCCTCGATGGTCTTGAACGGGTAGACCCGCACATTGCCCTGCACGATCGATTCTTCACCGATCAGGCACTCGTCACCGATGACCGCGCCGTCCTCGATCCTGGCGGCCCGCATGATGTCGGTGTTCTTGCCGACCACGCAGCCGCGCAGATTGCTGTGCTGACCGACGTAGACGTTGTCGTGCACCACGGCCCGGTGCATGAAGGCCCCGGTCTTCACCACGACGTTCGAGCCCACGACGGTGTGCTCGCGGATCTCGGCGCCGGCTTCGACCTTGGCGTAGTCACCGATGTAGAGGGGGCCGCGGAGAACGGCGTCGGGATGCACCTCGGCGCCCTCGGCCACCCACACACCCGGGGAGATCTCGAAGCCGTCGAGTTCGACGTCGACCTTGCGTTCGAGGACGTCCGCCTGCGCCTTCACATAGCTCTCGTGCGTACCGACGTCCTCCCAGTAGCCCTCGGCGATATAGCCGTAGATCGGCTTGCCTTCCTTCATCAGCTGAGGGAAGACATCACCGGACCAGTCGACCGGCACATCGGGTTCCACGTAGTCGAACACCTCGGGCTCCATGACATAGATGCCCGTGTTCACCGTGTCCGAGAAAACCTGGCCCCAGGTCGGCTTCTCCAGGAAGCGTTCGACCTTGCCTTCCTCGTCCACGATGGTGATGCCGAATTCCAGCGGATTCGGTACGCGCGTCAGGCAGACGGTGACCAGCGCACCCTTTTCCTTGTGGAAGTTGATCAGCTCGGTGAGGTCGAAGTCGGTCAGGGCATCTCCGGAGATGACGAGGAAAGCATCGTCCTTCAATGCTTCCTCGGCGTTCTTGACGCTTCCGGCGGTACCGAGTGGCTTCTCCTCATTGGCATAGGTGAGCTCCATACCGAGCTCTTCGCCGTCTCCGAAGTAGTTCTTGACGAGCGATGCCAGGAACTGCACCGTTACGACGGTCTCGTTGAGCCCGTGCCTTTTGAGCAGCCTCAGAACGTGCTCCATGATTGGCCGGTTGGCCACCGGCAGGAGCGGCTTGGGCATGCTTGAGGTCATGGGGCGAAGGCGTGTGCCTTCGCCTCCGGCCATCACGACGGCCTTCATGTCGGAAGCGTCCTCCTCCAAAGAGACGACGGTCTAGCCGACTTCACCCGCCTTGATTGTCCCGCACTTTTCCGCAACGGGCCATCGAGCCACTGTTACCCCCCAAGGGCGAGCTCAGTCGGCCATGGCGTCCGCACGAACGAGACGGCGGACCTGCACCACGTAGAGGACTCCTGCCCACCAGTACAGGGTTGTACCCCACCCTGCGAACGCCCATCCGAAAACAGCCGCGAGTGACGCGATCCATCCGCTTCCGTCACTCAGGAGGAGCAGCGGGAAGGCGTACATCAGGTTGAAGGTGGCGGCCTTGCCCAGGAAGTTAACCTGCGGTGGCGGATAGCCGTGCCGCCTGAGGATGCCGACCATGACCAGCAGGACCAGCTCACGGGCGAGAAGTATGCCGGTCAGCCAGAGCGGGAGAATCTCGCGCCAGGTGAGCCCGACCAATGTCGAGAGAATGTAGAGCCGGTCGGCCGCCGGGTCGAGGAGTCGACCGAGGCTGCTGATCTGGTTCCAGCGTCGTGCCAGCTTGCCGTCCAGATAGTCACTGATGCCGCTGAGCGCCAGTACGAGAAGGGCCCAGCCGTCGCTGTTCGGCCCTCCGAACTCGGGCCTGAGGATCAGCCACAGGAAGAGCGGCACGCCGGCGAGACGCGCCATGCTCAGGATGTTCGGGATGGTGAGGACCCGGTCTGTCTGGACGCGGGTCTCCTGGACCTCCACCCGGGGGCCTCCAGTAGAAAATGTGCCGATGATTCCCACTGACCTTACCTCAACGCAAAAAAGCTCTGGCCCTTGGGCTGGTGCCCAAGAGCCAGAGCTCTAAAAGGAGTTCGGCGGCGTCCTACTCTCCCACAGGGTCCCCCCTGCAGTACCATCGGCGCTGTGAGGCTTAGCTTCCGGGTTCGGAATGTAACCGGGCGTTT
>NZ_JBEOWS010000248.1:0-14799 GCF_040296125.1 Streptomyces sp. NPDC002265
TTCCTCGGTGCTTTCCAGGTTCCCGCTCTCGCGTTTCCCTTTCCGGCGGTTCCGACTCTATCAGACTCTTTCGGGCCTGACTCCCAGTCAGCGGGCTTTGCCTTCCCGGCCGTTGGGCCGTTCCGACGTCCCAAACCTTAGCGGATCTTCCCGGCGATTCCCAATCGACCCGTTCGAGTCGTTCAAGGCACGCCGAACCCCGATATCGAATTCAAATTCGGGCACGCCGAAAAGAACCCCATCGGGCGATCATGCTGGTGGTTTGTCGCCGCATCCGCGGCAGGAGACGCCGCCGCAGAACCGATACGGCTCCGTGGCAACCCGGAGAACTATACGCATCCGGCAGAGGGCCGTCAACCAGCCCCTGTCAAGATCTTTTCAGTCGAGATCGCTGAGCCGGCCGCCGGCGTCCGGCTGGGCGTGCTCCACCCTGCGCAGGAGCCTGGTCAGGACCTCGCCGAGCACCGTCCGCTCCTCCGCGGACAGGTCCTGGAGCAGGTCCTCCTCGAAGCCCGATGCCAGGCGCATCGCCTCCAGCCACATCCCGCGGCCCTCGGGCGTGAGCTCCACGATCACGCGGACGCGGTTGGACTCGTCGCGCTCCCGGGTCACCAGACCCTCGGTGACCATGCGGTCGATCCGATGGGTCATGGCGGCCGGGGTCAGGCCCAGGCGCTTGGCCAGATCACTGGGGCCCATTCGATAAGGGGCGCCGGACAGGACGAGGGCTTTCAGGACCTCCCATTCGGCGTTGCTGATGCCGAGAGCGGCGGTCTGGCGGCCGTAAGCGACGTTCATCCGGCGGTTCAGACGGGACAGCGCCGAGACGATCTTCTCGACCTGGGGGTCGAGGTCCTGGAACTCGCGCTGGTAGGCCGCGATCTGCTCTTCGAGTGTGGGCTCGCCGAGTCGGCCGCCGGGGGTATCGCCCATGTCCGCAGTATGGCACGGGCCGCTTCGCATCGAAGTCCTTCAACGTGTACTGTTTAGCTTCGAACTTTAGCTTTGAAGTCTTCAGCCCTAACGGCTGGGGCTTCGTCAACTCGAGAGAGGTGAACGTGACCAGGGCGATGGGCGCAGCGATGCGCCGGATCCACGTGGGTAACGCACTCAGCGCGTTCGGGCTCGGCTTCACCGTCCCCTACCTGTACGTCTATGTGGCGCAGGTGCGGGGGCTGGGGGCCATGACGGCGGGTCTCGTACTCGCCGTCTTCGCCGTGTCCGCGCTGATCGTGCTGCCGTTCGCCGGACGGGCGATCGTGCGGCGCGGCCCGCGGCCGGTACTGCTCGCCGCCCTGGTCACCGCCGCGCTGGGCGCGCTGGGTCTGGGGCTCGCGGGCAACGCGACCGCCGTCCTGTGCGCCGCGGTGGCGCTCGGGGCCGGGCAGGCCGTGATGCAGCCGGCGCTGGCGACGATGATCGTCGACTGTTCCACGTCCGACACCCGCTCCCGTGCCTTCGCCCTTCAGTTCTTCCTCCAGAACCTCGGGCTCGGCGTCGGCGGTCTCATCGGCGGCCACCTCGTCGACACCACCCGCGTCTCCTCCTTCACCCTGCTGTTCGGCATCGAGGCGGCGGTGTTCCTGCTGCTGGCCGTGGTGATGTCGACGGTGCGGATGCCGCACTCCCCGCGGATCGGGGACGCGCCCGCCCCTGCGGCCCGGGGCGGCTGGAAGCAGCTGCTCGGCAACCGGGCGATGGTGCAGCTGTGCGTACTGGGCTTCGTCCTCTTCTTCGCCTGCTACGGACAGTTCGAGTCCGGGCTGAGCGCCTACGGGGTGGAGGCTGCGGGGATCTCCCCGTCCGCACTCGGCACGGCCCTGGCCGCGAACACCGCGATGATCGTGGTCGCGCAGTTCGCCGTGCTGCGGTTCGTCGAGCGCAGGCGGCGCTCGCGGGTGATCGCGGCCGTGGGGCTGGTCTGGGCCGTAGCCTGGGTCGCGGCCGGGTACGCGGGGCTCGGGCACGGCAGCCAGGAGATGGCGACGGCCGTGTTCGTCTCGACGTACGCGCTGTTCGGGCTCGGTGAGGCGATGCTGTCGCCGACCGTCGCGCCGCTGGTCGCCGATCTGGCCCCGGAGGGCATGGCCGGTCAGTACAACTCGGCGTTCGCTCTGGTCAAGCAGCTGGCACTGGCGATCGGTCCGGCCGTCGGCGGGCCGATGGGGGCCTCGCTGCATGCGCCGTACGTCGTGACGTTCCTGCTGTTCTCGCTCGGGATCACCGTCCTCGGCGTACGGCTGGGGCGGCAGCTGACCGCCGTGCAGGATCAGCCGTGGCTCGGGCGCGGCCGGGTGGTCGCGCGGGGCGGGGCGCCCGCGGAGCCGGTGGCCGTGGACGTGTGAGACGGATGAGGCGGCGGTCGTCCGGGAGGGCGGCCGCCGCCTTTTTCGTCCGTACGGCCGAGCCCACCGTGCTCAGCCGATCGGGCTCAGCCGGCCGGTTCGGCGGCCTTCGGCAGTACGAACTCGCACCAGACCGCTTTGCCGCCGCCCGGCGTCCGTCTGCTGCCCCAGTTGGAGGCGATCGTCGCCACGATGGCGATGCCGCGGCCCGACTCGTCGCCGGGTTCCGCACGACGGCGGCGGGGCAGGTGGTCGTCGCCGTCGGTGACCTCCACGATGAGGCGGCGGTCGGTACGGCGCAGGCGCAGCCGCATGGGCGGGGTGCCGTGCTGGAGGGAGTTGGCGACGAGCTCGCTGGCCGCCAGGACGCCCAGGTCGTGCAGTTCGGCGGGGAAGCGCCAGCTGGTCAGGACGCCGGAGGCGAAGGCACGCGCGCGGGGGGCCGCCTCGACACCGCCGAGGAGCTCCAGGGCCGCGTTGCGGAACAGTTCGCCGTCCGCGCCGGTGCGGGCGGGGTGCTGAAGGACCAGGACGGCCACGTCGTCGTCGTGGTCGGCGGTGACGCCCGCCGAGCGGACCAGGCGGTCGCAGACCACCTGGGGGGTGCCGGTCGCGCCGGCCAGGGCGCGCTCCAGGGACGCGATGCCCTCGTCGAGGTCCTCGTCGCGGCGCTCCACCAGGCCGTCCGTGTAGAGGACGGCCGTCGAGCCGGGGCCGAGGGGGACCGAGCCGGAGGCGTGCACCCAGCCGCCGGTGCCGAGCGGGGGGCCGGTCGGCTCGTCGGCGCGCAGGACGGTGCCGTTCTCATTGCGGACCAGGATGGGCAGGTGTCCGGCGGAGGCGTAGACGAGCCGTCCCTCGTTCGGGTCGTGGACGGCGTACACGCAGGTGGCGATCTGGTTGGCGTCGATCTCCGTGGCGAGGCCGTCGAGGAGCTGGAGCACCTCGTGCGGGGGCAGGTCGAGGCGGGCGTAGGCGCGGACCGCCGTGCGGAGCTGGCCCATGACGGCCGCCGCGCGTACGCCTCTGCCCATGACGTCGCCGATGACCAGGGCCGTGCGGCCGCCGCCGAGCGTGATCACGTCGTACCAGTCGCCGCCGACCGCGGCTTCGGTGCCGCCGGGCTGGTAGGTGGCGGCGATGCGCAGGTCGTCGGGCTCCTCCAGTTCCTGCGGGAGGAGGGAGCGCTGGAGGGTGACGGCGGTCTCGCGCTGGCGGCGCTCGCTGGCGCGCAGGCGTTCGGCGGCTTCGGCGTGGTCGGTGACGTCGGTGGCGAAGACCAGGACGCCGTCGTCGCCGTCGCCGCCCTTGGCGACCGGGGTGCAGGTGAACGTGTAGGAGCGGCCGTCGGGGGCCTTGCGGGACTTGAGCGTGCGCGGCCTGCCGCTGCGCAGGACCTGGTCGAGGAGCGGCAGCAGCCCCAGTTCGCGCAGCTCCGGGAGGGCCTCGGCGGCGGGCGCGCCGGGCGGGCGGGCGCCGAAGGCCGTCGTATAGGCGTCGTTGACGTGGGCGAGGCGGTGGTCGGGGCCGTGGACGAGGGCGACGAGGGCGGGGACGCGGTCGAGGACCTCGCGCACCGGGAGTTCGTCGACCACGGGCGCGGTGGGCGGCTCGTCGGTGAGGTGTTCGGCGCGGGCCGCCGGCACGGAGCCGTCGCCCCGCCGGTCCGGGGTGACCTTGTGGTCGGTCCGCGCTGCGGCGCGGCGCTGCGTTCCGGGGAGCCGGGCGCTCCAGCGCGTGAAGTTCACGAATCCTTGCCTCGTGTAGTCGTCGTCGGCCGGCTCCGGACCCGGCCGTGGCTCCGGGGGCCGCGCGGCGGTGGCCGCACATTGTCGCAGCACCGTGAAATGCAGCACTGGGGGAACAGCCTCGTGGGTTCACGGGGCGAGCGGCGGGCTCGCCCGGGGCTCGGGGGTCAGTGTGGCAGGTGGCCGTCCGGCCCGATATTCGTCAGACGCCGGGGTGGCCGGGGAAGTTCCGGAGTCCGGTCAGGACGACCCCTTCGGGTCGTCAGAAGGCTTGCCACCGGCCGCCAGTTCGAACTCCGCACGGGGATGTTCGAGTGAGCCGAGCGAGACGATCTCCCTCTTGAAGAGTCCCGACAGCGTCCATTCGGCGAGCACGCGCGCCTTGCGGTTGACGGTCGGTACGCGGCTGAGGTGGTAGGCGCGGTGCATGAACCACGCCGGGTAGCCCTTGAGCTTGCGTCCGTAGACGTGGGCGACGCCCTTGTGCAGGCCGAGGGAGGCGACCGAGCCGACGCACTTGTGGGAGTACGTCAGCAGTGGCTCGCCGCGCAGGGAGCGGGCGATGTTGTCGGCGAGGACCTTGGCCTGGCGGACCGCGTGCTGGGCGTTGGGGGCGGTCTCCTTGCCGGGCTCCGCCGCGGTGACGTCGGGGACGGCGGCGGCGTCGCCCGCCGCCCACGCGTGCGTGACGCCGTCGACCGTCAGCTCGGGGGTGCACCTCAGACGGCCGCGCCCGTCGAGCGGGAGGTCGGTGGCGGCGACGACCGGGTGGGGTTTGACGCCGGCCGTCCACACGACCGTACGGGTCGGGAAGCGCTGGCCGTCGCTGAGGACGGCGACCCGGTCCGCGCACGACTCCAGACGGGTTCCGAGCAGGATCTGGATGTTGCGGCGGCGCAGTTCGGTGACCGTGTAGCGGCCCATGGCCTCGCCGACCTCCGGCAGGATGCGGTCGGAGGCCTCGACGAGGATCCACTTCATGTCCTCGGGGCGGACGTTGTGGTAGTAGCGGGCGGCGTAGCGGGCCATGTCCTCCAGCTCGCCGAGCGCCTCGACCCCGGCGTAGCCGCCGCCCACGAAGACGAAGGTGAGGGCCGCGTCGCGGATCGCGGGGTCGCGGGTGGAGGAGGCGATGTCCATCTGCTCGATGACGTGGTTGCGCAGCCCGATGGCCTCCTCGACGGTCTTGAAGCCGATCGCGTAGTCGGCGAGGCCCGGAATGGGCAGTACGCGGGAGACGGAACCCGGGGCGAGGACGATCTCGTCGTACGTCAGGTGCAGCGGGCCCGTTCCCTCCTCGTCCGTGGCGAGAGTGGTCACCGTGGCGGTGCGCTTGGCGTGGTCGACCGCGGTGGCCTCGCCGATGACGATGCGGCAGTGGGGCAGCACCCGGCGCAGCGGCACGACGACGTGACGTGGGGAGATCAGGCCCGCGGCGGCTTCGGGCAGGAACGGCTGATAGGTCATGTACGGATCCGGTGTGACCACCGTGATCTCTGCCTCCGCCCGGCGGAGTTCCTGTTTCAGCTGCCGCTGGAGCCGCAGTGCCGTGTACAGCCCGACGTAGCCGCCGCCGACAACGAGAATGCGCGCACGTTCCTTCACCGTCCCATGACGCACCCGGCGCCGGAGTTTGTCCACAGGCCCGGCAAATTGTGTGACCACGCGCCCGAGCTGCCCCGACTTGGCCGGATCGCCGGAGTTCGGGGAAGGTCCGCAGGTCAGGGGGCGTGCGCCGGGGGCCGTAAGGGGTGGTTTCAGGACGTATACGGCCCGTACTCCGATCGGGGGGCGCTCCGTGCGGAACCTGCCCCTTCTGAATTGACTCCCACTCAACTATGTTCGTGTATCGACGGGGTGCAAGGGGAGGCGTGCATCGGGCTCGCCGGGGCCGGCCGGTCCGAGAGGGCCGACGGAATCCCGCAGGGCGGGGCCGGGCGCACGAGGCCTGTCCGTACGCCCCGGCAATTTAGATGGCGGGGAGAGTCTCCGGGGGGAGACGTCATTACCGGGGGATCACTTATGCACATTCAGGACTCTCATTGGTCGTCCGCATCCACGCTCGCCCCCGCGGCGGGCAACGGACGCGGGGACGCAGCGCGCACGACGCCGCTGCGTGTGGATGCACAGCGCAATCTCGAACACGTACTGCGGGCGGCCCGCGAGGTCTTCGGCGAGCTGGGATACGGCGCGCCGATGGAGGACGTGGCACGGCGCGCCCGGGTCGGGGTCGGCACGGTGTACCGGCGCTTCCCGAGCAAGGACGTCCTGGTGCGCCGGATAGCCGAGGAGGAGACCTCCCGGCTGACCGACCAGGCCCGTACGGCGCTGGGTCAGGAGGACGAGCCGTGGTCGGCGCTCTCGCGCTTCCTGCGCACCTCCGTGGCCTCGGGTGCCGGGCGGCTGCTGCCTCCGCAGGTCCTGCGGGTCGGGGTCGCCGACGAGCAGTCCGGCTCCGATGCGCTCGACGAGACCCGGGTGCCCGCGCAGCGGACGCAGCCGGACGAGGGTGAGCTGCGGCTGGTGTCCGAGGACATCGGGGCCGGTGCGGTCGACGATGCCGGGGCGGCTGCGCTGCTGGAGGTCGTGGGCCGGCTCGTGGAGCGGGCGCGGGCCGCGGGCCAGCTGCGTACGGACGTGTCGGTGTCGGACGTACTGCTGGTGATCGCGACGGCGGCGCCCTCGCTGCCGGACGCCGCGCAGCAGGCGGCGGCTTCGGCGCGGCTGCTGGACATCCTGCTGGAGGGACTGCGGTCCCGACCGGCGTGAGCGTGAGTGCGGGACGGGGGATCCTGCCGGGCTTCGGCCCGGCGGGTGACCCGTGGCTCCGGCCCGGCGGGTGACCGTAGACGCGCCCTGGTGGGTGCCCCGTGGAGGTGGTGCGGGGCGCTGGGGGCGCGGCCGCGCCCCGTCGCCGACCGCTCGGCTGTCCGGCTGTCCGGCTGTCCGGCTGTCCGGCTGTCCGGACAAGGGAGTTGGCTGCTTGGCTGCTCGGACACGGGAGTTGGCGGCCTGGTTGCTCAGCTCTGCGGTGAGGGGGTCCAGTTGGGCATTCGGTCGAACATCCCCCGTTCGGGTGAGAGTTAGTACTGGTTGACGAAAGGTCCCCACGGACGAGTGGATGCCTTCAACCGCAGGGCCCCGGCCGATGCCGCTGTGGCACTCTGACGCGGTGGTCGGGACTGGTGGTGCAGGCGGCGGAGGCTTTCTGCGATGAGTGTTGACGGGCGGGGCGGGGCACGCGAAGACGGTGACGCGCAGGCCGACGGCCTGGCCACGCCGCAGGTGCCGGCCCAGGGCGGCCGGACCGACCTGTCACCGGGCCGCGGCCCGGCCTCGGGCGAGGGCGCGGGCGCGGGTCCGACGCAGGCGGGTCCGTCGTCGCCGCAGGACGGCCCCCCGGCTTCCGCGGAAGGCCGTGTCCCCGCTCCGGAGGGAAGCACCGGCCAGGCTTCGGCCGAGGGCACCGTTCCGGCGCAGCGTGATCGGCGCGAGGACGGCGCTCTTCCCCCTCAGGAAGTTCCTCCTCACGGACTTCCGGCTCAGGGACTTCCGGCTCAGGAACTGCCGGCTCATACGCGGCCGCCGCTGTCCGTGGAGCTGCCGCCGGCCGACCTCGATCTGATCGACCGGATGCGGGCGGGCGACGACACGGCCTACGAGGAGCTCTACCGGCGTCACTCGGGCGCCGTGCGCCGGTACGCGCGCACCTGCTGCCGGGACGCCCACACCGCCGATGACCTCACCGCCGAGGTCTTCGCCCGCATGCTCCAGGCGGTGCGCGGCGGTGCCGGCCCCGGGTACGCCGTACGCGCCTATCTGCTCACCTCCGTCCGCCGCGTCGCCGCGAACTGGACGCGGTCGGCGAGACGGGAACAGCTGGTGGACGACTTCGCGGTGTTCGCCGCCGGGGCGACCCGCGCCTCGGACGTGTCCGACGACGACACACTGGAGCTGGGCGCCGACGTCCGTGCCCTGCACGAGGCCGAGCAGTCCATGGCCATGCAGGCCTTCCGGTCGCTGCCCGAGCGGTGGCAGGCCGTGCTGTGGCACACCGAGGTCGAGAACGAGTCGCCGAGCCAGGTCGCCGTGCTCTTCGGGCTCGACGCCAACGGCACGCGCGTGCTGGCCAGCCGCGCCCGTGAGGGCCTCAAGCAGGCCTATCTCCAGGCGCACGTCAGCACAGCCGTCGCCGGCGACGAGGAGTGCGCCCGCTACACCGATCAGCTCGGCACCTACGCCCGCCGCAAACTGCGCACCCGCGCCGAACGGGGGCTGCGCAAGCACCTGGAGGAGTGCGCCAGGTGCCGACTGGCCGCGACGCAGATCGAGGAGGTCGCCAGCGGTATCCCGGCGGTGGTGCCGCTCGCCGTCCTCGGTTGGTTCGGCGCCGCCGGATACGCCAAGGCGCTCGGGCTCATCGCCGGCGGGGCAGGAGCTGCCGGAGCGGCAGCGGCAGGCGGGGCAGCGGCAGGCGGTGGAGCAGCGGCAACGGCAGGCGGTGGCTCGTCCGGCGGTGCCGGGGCGGGCGCGGCGGCCTCGGAGGCGCTGGGCGCGCCGGTGAAGGCCGGTATCGCGGCCGGGGTGGTCGCCGTGGCTGCGGCCGCGGTGGCGCTCGCGCTCGTCGGTCAGGACAGTCCCGCGAAGAAGCCGGAGGCCGCGGTACGGCCCTCCTCCGCTCCGGCGGTCGAGCCGGAGCCGTCCGTCACGCCCGCACCGTCGAAGGAGCCGCCGGCGGCGAAGCCGGCGGTGCTGGTGCCGACGCCCGCTCCACCCCCGGTGCCCGCCGCCGAGCCGAAGCCGACCCCCAGTCCTGCTTCCCCGGCCCGCCCGGCTCCGGCTCCGACGCGGCAGGAGCAGGAACCGGCGCAGGAACCGGAGCAGCCCCCGGCGCCCACCCCGACCCCGACTCCGCCGCCCCCGGCCGTCTACCAGTGGAGCGAGCTGCCGTACGACGTCGTCGGCGACGGCACCGCGCCGGAGATGCGGCTGGGCGAGAGCAGTTGGGTGTGGCAGCGCTCCGGCCTTTCGATCGCCGGCAAGCGGTACACGACCGGCGTGAGCGTGCACGGCAGTTCCTCCGTCACCATCGACCTCAACCGCGCCTGTTCCGCCTACGACGCGCTGGTCGGCGTCGACGACAGGGCACTGGGTCTCGGTGCGGTCCGCTTCTCCGTCTACGCCGACGAGGTGCGCCTGTGGAAGTCCGGGACGGTCCGGGGCGGCGAGCCGGCCGCGCCCGTCCATGTCGGCCTCTCGGGACGCCACACCGTACGGCTGGTGGTGGAACCGCGCGGGCCGCTCGGCTCCGTGGTGCCGGCCGACTGGGCGGAGTCGCGATTCACGTGCTCGTAGGCGGCTGAGGTGCGCCCGAGCCGAGTTCGCGCAGGACGTCGGACACGGTGAGGCGGGCGCCCCGGGTGCGCTCGGCGTCGTAGGGGCCGACGCCCAGCGCCTCGCGGGCGGCCGCCTCGATCCGGTCGGCCTCGGCGCGTTCCGGCATGAGGCGGGGATGCCCGCCGCGCCAGCGGTCGGCCGCGGCCAGCAGCCGTACCGCGCGCGCGAAGTCACCGAGCCGGGCCAGCAGGTCCGACGCCAGATCCGCCAGCGCCGACAGGATCACCTCGGAACACCGCATCTCCACGGCCACGCGCAGGGTGTCGGCCACCATCGGCAGGGCACGATCGGGGCCCTGCTCATCGGCCGTGACCATGGCGTCCAGCGCGTCCAGCATCGCCAGGAACTGAGGCGGCGGGGTGGCCCGTCCCGTCTCCGTGCGGGCGGCGTCGCACAGCTCGCGGGCCTGTGCGAAATCCCCGTCGGTCAGGCTGATCAGAGCCCGCAGCAGCAGGACGTAGGCGCGGGAGTCGGACACTCCGTACCGGTCGGCGGTCTCGGTGGCCTCGTCCAGCCCGGCCAGGGCGCCCGACCGGTCTCCGGAGCGGTAGGAGATCTCCGCGAGCCGCGCGACGAGGAACGGCGACTCGGCGTACGCGCCGACCTCGCGGGCGAGCCGCAGCGCCTCCTCGTACTCGCCCCTGGCATCCTCGAACCGGCCGCGCACCATCGCCGCCTCGCCGGCCACGCTGCACACCTGGGCCCGCATCCAGCGGTCACCGACCCGCCGGCTGAGCGTCCGCAGCTCCGCCACGTCGCCGTCGACGCCGCGCAGGTTGCCCGGGGTGTCGACGACGAGGTGCGTGCGGGACATCAGCGCGACGCCGATCTCCCAGTCGCCGCCGTGGGCGCGCGCGTTGGCGACCGCCAGGTCCATGGCGGAGCGGACGTCGGCCGGACCGGACAGGGCGTACGTCGTGATCGGCCAGACGAGGCCGGGCATCCGGGCCGCCGCGGGGCCGCCCGCCCTGAAGACGTTCTGCACCCGGGTGACGTACCGGGCGAACCGCTCGTCCAGCAGCAGATGTGCCGGCTCGGACTCGATCGTCAGGAAGAGGTGCAGCATCCGGACGTCCATCCGCAGTGCCCGCAGCGGATGGTGTTCCTCCCCGTCCGGGGAGCGGAGGTAGGCCTCCACCGGGTCGACGGAGTCGAGCGGGGGCAGGCCGGCCGGCGCACCGTCGACGGTGTCCAGGACGGCGCCCAGGCGCAGGACGCGGTCCAGGTTTCCCGTGGCCTCGTGGCGGTAGTTGCGCAGCCACCAGAACCAGCCCATGGCCAGGACGAGGGCTCCCGCCTCGGCCTCGTCGCCGGCGGCCAGGGACCGGTCCAGCGCGGTGCGGATGTTGTCGAGCTCGGCCTCCAGCCGGGAGATCCACACGAGCTGCTCGGCGCAGCGCAGCAGCGGTTCGGCCCGCTCCGCCAGCTCGCGCGCCCAGGTCCGGTGGGCGCGCTCGGCGGCGGCGCGCAGTCCGGGGACCTCGGCGGCGCGCTCGGTGGCGTACTCGTGGATGGTCTCCAGCATGCGGTACCGCATGCCCGTGGTGCCGTCCCGCTGCGACGGGGTGGCGACGACCAGGGACTTGTCGACGAGCGCCCCGGTCAGTTCGGCGACCGGTCCGCCGCAGACGGCCTCCGCGGCCTCCAGGTCCCAGCCGCCCGCGAACACGGACACCTCGCGCAGCAGGGTCCGCTCGGCCTCGTCGAGGAGGTCCCAGGACCAGTCGACGACGGCCCGCAGGGTCTGCTGGCGGGGCAGGACCGTACGGCTTCCGGAGGTGAGGAGGCGGAAACGGTCGTCGAGGCGGTCGGCGATCTGCCGGGGGGTGAGCAGCCGCAGCCGGGCCGCGGCCAGTTCGATCGCGAGCGGCAGCCCGTCCAGCCGTCGGCAGATCTCCGCCACGGCCCGCGTGTCACGCAGTACGTCGGCGGCGTCGGGGCGGACGGCGGCGGCGCGCTCCGTGAAGAGGCGGTGTGCCTGGTCGGGGACGAGCGGCTCGACGGGGCGCACGGACTCGCCGGGGACTCCCAGGGGTTCACGGCTGGTGGCGAGGATCGTGAGTCCGGGGCAGCGGGTCAGCAGCGTCTCCGCGAGGACGGCGGCCGCGCCGATGAGGTGTTCGCAGTTGTCAAGGATCAGGAGCTGGCTGCGCGGGGCGCAGTGCTCCACCAGCAGGGCGACGGGGTCGTCCTGCTGGGCCGCCAGTTCGTTGGTCATGAGCACGGTCTCGCGCAGACCGAGGGCGCTGACCACCGCGCCCGGCACCGCCTCCGGCCGGTCGAGCGGTGCCAGCTCGACCAGCCACGCCTCCGGCAGGCCGGCGGCGGCCTCCTCGGCGAGACGGGTCTTCCCGGAGCCGCCCGGTCCGGTGAGGGTGACGAGACGGGCCCTGTGCAGATCGGAACGGATCGCGGCGAGTTCGGGTTCCCGGCCGACGAAACTCGTCAGCCGGGGCCGGATGTTGCCGGTGCGCGGGGCCGGCCGGGGTGCGGATTCCGGCCGTGCGCCGTGCGCTGCCGGGGGCGTCGGGTGCAGCAGTTCGTCGTGCAGGGCCCGCAGTTGCGGTCCGGGGTCGGTGCCGAGTCCGTCGGCCAGGGCGCGGCGGGCGTGCTCGTACGCGGCGAGGGCGTCGGCGGTACGGCCCGTGTCGCGCAGGGCGTGCACGAGGAGGGCGTGCAGGGCTTCGTCGTACGGGTGCGCCGCGGTCAGTTCCTTCAGTTCCGGTACGACCTCGTGAGCGCGGCCGAGGCGCAGGCTCGCCTCGGCGCGGGCCCTGACCGCCTCCAGGCGCAGGGCCTCGGGCCGGGTCGCGGCGGCGGCGCGGTCGGGCAGGTCGGCGAGGGCGGGGCCGCGCCACAGGGCGAGGGCCTCGTCCAGGGCGCGGACGGCGCCGGCGGCGTCGTCGCGGGCCAGGGCGTCGGTGCCGGCCCTTACGAGCCGCTCGAAGACGAAGACGTCCACGTCGCTCTCGGGTACGGCGAGCCGGTAGCCGCCGGGTTCCGAGGTGACGGCGTCCCGGCCGATCGCCCGGCGCAGCCGCCCGATCAGGGCCTGGAGCGCGGCAAGCGCGTCCTGGGGCGGGTCGTCCGTCCAGACCTCGTCGATGAGGGTCTCCGGGAGGGTGACACGACCCGGTCGCAGGGCGAGGGCGGTGAGCAGGGCCCGCAGGCGGGAGCCGCCCAGGGGTACGGCACCGCCGTGGTCGTCCGCCGCCTCGGTGACACCCAGGATTCTGTACCGCACCGGGTCATTGTCCCTGGTGGGCCGGTGCGGGGCACGGGGTTTGCCGGGCCGCGTGGGAAGGGAGAGCGCGGTGGGCGCCCGTTTCCGTGCGCCCGGCTCCGCGCCGCACGCACCCGCCTCGCGTCGCACGCACCGGTGCCCACGCCCGTGCGCCTGCACGCGCCCGTGCCCTGGGCGACGTCACGCGCGCGTCCTCAGCGACGTCCCTCGCGTGCCCTCCGCCACACACCCGCCCGCGCCCTCGGCCACCCACGCGCGCGTGCCCTCGACCACGGCACCAGTCCGTGCCCTCACCACGTCACCAGCCCGTGCCCTGAGCGACGTCACCATCCCGCGCCCTCAGCCACGCAGCCGGCCCATGCCCTGAGCGACGTCACCAGCCCGTCCCCTCGGCCACGCCACACGCGCGTACCCTCGACCACGGCACCAGCCCGTCCCTTCGGCCGCATCACGCCCGCATGCCCTCGACCACGGCACGCGCGTCCTCTCGGCCGC
The DNA here is from genome assembly GCF_040296125.1 of Streptomyces sp. NPDC002265. NCBI lineage: Bacteria > Bacillati > Actinomycetota > Actinomycetes > Kitasatosporales > Streptomycetaceae > Streptomyces > Streptomyces sp. NPDC002265. Next base: position 13,230 of record NZ_JBEOWS010000248.1, read on the forward strand.
GGCAGCGCCCGTGCCCTCGGCTAGGTCAGGCCCCGGGCTCCGCGTACCGGTTCCACCGCCGGGATCACCCGGGTGATGCCGGCCGGTACCGCACGCGCGCGGGCCGGCGTTCCCGTCCAGCAGGTGCCCCGGCGGGCCAGCAGGCGGCGCAGCCACAGCTCCAGGGAGACCAGGTCGGCGAGGCCGTCGAGGGGCAGCGGCTCGCCGGCCGCGGCACCGCGCAGGGCCTGGCGCACGACGCGCGCCTCGACGATCCCGGCCTGCGCCAGCAGGGGCGTGTCGAACAGTTCCATCAGCGGGCCCGCGGCCACCCGCAGTCCCGTGCGCGTGGCGGCGGCCGCCGACGCGTGGGAGGGGGCGCCCCAGCCGGGCGGGAGGTCGGCGATGCCGGCGCCCTTGAGGACCGTGCGCAGGATCTCGGCGCGGGCGCCGGGCCGTACCCGCAGGGTCTCCGGGAGGGCGCGGCAGGCGCGGACGACCTGGTTGTCGAGGAACGGCGCGTGCAGGCGCTGGAAGCGGATCTCGACGGCCTGCTCCAGGGTGCGCAGGTCCGCCGCGTGCCGGGCGAGGGCGGTACGCGCGCGGAAGTCGCCGGGACGCTGGCCCGGGCCGCCCCCGGCGCGGTTCGTCGCCCCCTGGAGACGGACGGACACGTCGGCGAGGGCCTCGCCGGTCAGCCAGCGGGCCGCCGGCCCCGGTCTCGCCCACGCCAGCGCGGCGAGCGACGCCTCCGCGGCTCCCCCGGGCTCGTCGAAGCGGCGCTCGATCAGGCGCTCGGCGAGACCCTCCACACCCGCCCGGTAGGGGGTGCGCGCCAGCCGTCGGGCGGCGCCGTACACGCGCGCGGGGACCAGCACCGAGCCGTCCGCCTTGGCCAGTGCGGCGACGGGGCGTACGAGGTGGCGCCGCTTGCGGTCCATCAGCAGGTCCGCCAGGCGGGCCGGATGGGCGTCCAGGACCTGTCGGGCGCCGTACCCGGTGAAGTGGTCCGCGCTGCCGGATGCGAGCCGGGCGCGGTGGCGGGCGGCCGTCACCAGGGACTGGCCGGGTTCGTCGGTCAGCGGGCCGTCCAGATCGGCGTACGGCAGGGTCTCCTCGCCGCCCGCCACCACCACGTGGTGCAGGCGCGGGTTGGCCGCGAGCGTCCCCGCGCGTTCCACCTCGGCCTCCCGGCCGGTGGACGCCAGGTCGTTGAAGGTGACCGCCAGCAGGCGCTCCCCCGCGCCGGTGCCGTGCCCCAGGACGGTCCCCGGCATGCCGGGCAGTCCGGCGGCCAGCAGCGCCAGGGTGCTGGAGGCAGGTCCGCCGGACAGGTCCGCGCCGATGCCGGGGACCGGCATCCCGCGCGCGGCACGCCGTTCGGCCGGGCCCATGCCGGGCACGGGCCCGGGGTCGATGTCGGCGCCGGGGACGTGCCGGGGGGCGGCGAGGCGGGTCCGTACGGCCTCGACGAGCGCGTCGCGGGCCGCGGCGACGGCGCGGGCCGGGGCGCCCCGGGGCGCGGGCACCGCGCGGGTGGCGAAGGGGTAGGTTCCCCCGATCACGCGGGCGCCGGCACGCCGGATCAGCG
>NZ_JBEOWS010000249.1:0-14796 GCF_040296125.1 Streptomyces sp. NPDC002265
GCGGGCGCCGGTCCTCAGGCCGGGACGGTCTCGCCCGGCAGGGACAGGTCCAGGTCCACCGGGCGGTCGGCGCCCGGATGCGTCGCCGACGAGGCGAGCGGGGCGTGGCCCACGGCCTTGGCGGCCAGCACGTAGGGGCCCTCGGCGGGGACCGCGAGCGCGTAGCTGCCGTCCTCCGCGGAGACGGTGGCGCCCGCCTGGCGGCCCCTGCGGTCGATCAGCGTGACCTTCGCGCGGGCGACCGGGGAGCCCCCGGCGTCCAGGACCCGGCCGCGGAAGCCGCGCAGCACCTCCTCGGCCCGCTCCAGGTTGGCGTCCTCCTCGCTGCTCGCGCGCAGCTGCGGGGTGCCCGACCGGCGCTGTCCCGGCAGGAACACGGCCAGCAGCAGGCCGACCGCGACGGCGCCGGTCGCGATCAGGAAGGAGACGTGGAAACCGTGCAGGCTGGGGAAGGCCGTGCCCCCGGCGTGGTTCGCCGTGTTCGCCAGCACCATGCCGATGACGGCGCTGGACACGGACGTGCCGATGGAGCGCATCAGAGTGTTGAGACCGTTGGCCGCGCCGGTCTCCGAGGCCGGCACCGCGCCGACGATCAGCGCGGGCAGCGAGGAGTAGGCCAGGCCGATACCGGCGCCGAGGACCACGGAGGTGACGACGGTCTGCCAGGCGGCGTCCATCAGGCCGAGCCCGCCGCCGTAGCCGGCCGCGATCACCAGCAGACCGATGATCAGGGTCGTCTTCGGGCCGTAGCGGGCCGAGAGGCGGGCGTAGACCGGTGCGGTGAACATCATCGTCAGACCCAGCGGAGCCACGCACAGACCGGCCACGACCATCGACCGGCCGAGGCCGTAACCGGTGGCGGTGGGCAGCTGGAGCAGCTGGGGCAGGACGAGTGAGACGACGTAGAAGCTGACGCCGACCATGATCGAGGCGAGGTTGGTGAGGAGGACCTCGCGGCGGGCGGTGGTGCGCAGGTCCACCAGGGGTGCCGCGACGCGCAGCTCCATCAGGCCCCACAGGAGCAGGACCACGACCGCCGCGGCGAACAGGCCGAGCGTGGTGCCGGAGGACCAGCCCCAGTCGCTGCCCTTGGTGATCGGCAGCAGGAACAGGACGAGGCCGGTGGACAGGCCGAGCGCGCCCGGCAGGTCGAAGGAGCCCTCCGCGCGGGCCGGGGACTCGGGGACGACGAGCAGGGTGAGCGCGATGGCGACGACACCGAGACCGGCGGCGCCGTAGAAGAGGGTGTGCCAGTTCGCGTGCTGGGCGACGAGGGCCGCCCCGGGCAGCGCGAGGCCGCCGCCGACGCCGATCGAGGAGCTCATCAGGGCCATCGCCGAGCCGAGCTTCTCGCGGGGCAGCATGTCGCGCATGAGACCGATGCCGAGCGGGATCGCGCCCATCGCGAAGCCCTGGAGCGCACGGCCGACGATCATGACGATCAGGTCGCTGGTGAGCGCGCTGACGAGGGCGCCCACCACCATCACGGCGAGGCTGAGGATCAGCATCCGCCGCTTGCCGTACAGGTCGCCCAGGCGTCCCATGATCGGTGTGGCCACGGCTCCCGCGAGCAGCGTCGAGGTCAGGACCCAGGTGGCGTTGCTCGGCTCGGTGGCCAGCAGCTGGGGCAGGTCCTTGATGACCGGGACGAGCAGGGTCTGCATCACCGCGACAACGATGCCCGCGAAGGCGAGGACCGGGACGACGGCCCCGCTCGCTCGCCGGGCGGGCTGGTCGGTCGGCGTGTGCGTCATTGAGAAAGGCCTCCAGGCCGGAAGTAAGTCGAGGGGGATCCGCGCGGGGATCGGCAGTGAAGATCCCCGCGGATACGTGCAGCTTGAACCCCGTGCCCCTGGGCAACTATTCCGATGCTTTGGGGAACTAACGAATCCTTGACCTTCTCTTGGGTGAGTGACGGGTTTGCCGGAGGTGGGCGCTGCCGTGACCGGGATCACGTGCCGGTGTTCGGTGTTCTTCGCGGGCGAGGCAACGGTTCGGGCGGCCCGCGGACTCCTTTTGACATCTAGGAGGTGCCCATGGGGGATCGCAGTTCGGTCCGGGACGAGGAGTTCCGGGCCTTCGTCACCGGTCGCTGGCCGCGGCTGATGCGTACGGCATTCCTGCTCACGGGGGAGCAGCACGCCGCGGAGGACCTGGTCCAGTCGACGCTGGAGAAGACCTTCGTGGCCTGGCGCAGGGTCGGCTCGGCCGACGACCCGGAGGCCTATGTGCGACGCGTGATGATCAACGCACATGCGCGCAGGCACCGCAGGAAGCTGCGGGAGTTCCTGGCGCCGAGGGACGACTCGGGCCTCGCGCACGAGATCGCGGACACCGGTGACCGCATCTCCCAGGCCGACGACCGCAACGCCCTGCTGAAGGCGCTCGTCCAGCTGCCCCCGCGGCAGCGGCAGGCGGTGGTGCTGCGGTACTGGGAGGACCTGACCGAGAGCCAGACGGCCGAGGCGATGGGCTGTTCGGTCGGCGCGGTGAAGAGCAACGCGGCCAAGGGGATCGCGAAACTCCGTGCCATACCGGGCCTGGCCGACACGCTGACAAGTGAAGGGCGGAAGTGATGAGCGCGGACCGGGAGACGAACCACCACATGACGAACCACGACATCGCCCTGATGCTGGCCGAGGCGGCCGACGAGGTCGAGATCGGTACAGTTCCCACCGAGGCGGTCGTCCGCGGCGGCCGGCGCCGCCGGGCCCGTCGCTGGGCGCTCGCGACGGCCACCGCCCTGGTCGTCGCCGGTACGGCCGGGACGCTGGCGCTGGCCGGGACGCCTGGCGGCGGCCGGGTGGCACCCGCCGTGACGGCGCCGGCGCAGCCGACGCCCCCCGGCCTCCTCGGGCACCGGACCGTGCTGGCGCACGGCACCGACCAGGGCAGGCCGTGGAAGGTCTACGTCGATGTGTGGGCGGCCCCGCGCGACGCGGCGCAGGCACAGGCGCAGCTGTCGGAGATGGTCCAGCAGGGGGAGATGCCGGTGGACGCGCGTACGGCGTCCGACCTCGTCGGCAAGACCTCCTTCTTCGTGTACCGGAACTCCCAGGCGGAGAACACCTGGAGCATGCACAAGTCGGCCGACGCCGGGGACGTGCAGGCGGGCGACGACCTGGAGAGCGCCGCGATGCCGCTGGAGCCCGGTTCGAAGGGGCCGCAGCGCCTGGTCGTGGGCCGGGTCGCCAAGACCGCCCGGCAGGTGACCTGCACCTGGAAGGACGGGACGTCGACGGTGGTCGGCAGGGCTGCCGCCGACTCCGGCGACGAGACCCCGGCCGACGAGTTCGCGATCCGGTCGGCGCAGGGCTCCCCGGACAGCTGGTTCGTGTGCCTGGCCCCGCAGGGCACGTCGTTCGAGTCGGTGAAGGTGACCCGGTAGCCGAAGGCCGGCTCCGGCGAGGGCGACCCGGAAGAGAGAAGGAAGAAAGAGAAGAAAGAGAAGAAAGAAATGAGGGGAGGGAGAGGAGGGCAGGGAGGGGGTGGCGCCGGGGGCGGCCGGCGGTCAGAGCCACCCCTGGCGGCGGGCCTCCCGCATCGCCTCCATGCGGTTGCGGGTGCCGGTCTTGCCGATGGCGGAGGAGAGGTAGTTGCGGACGGTGGACTCGGACAGATGCAGCCGGGCGGCGATGTCGGCGACGGTCGCGCCGTCCGCGGAGGCGTTGAGCGCGTCGCACTCGCGGGCGGTCAGCGGGCTCGGCCCCGCGCTGAGCGCGGCCGCCGCGAGCGCGGGGTCGATCACTGTCTCCCCGGTCAGCACCCGCCGGATGGTGACCGCCAGATCCTCCACCGGCCCGTCCTTGACGAGGAAGCCGGCAGCACCCGCCTCCATGGCCCGACGCAGATACCCGGGCCGCCCGAAGGTGGTCAGGATCAGCACCCGGCAGTCGGGCGCCTCCTCGCGCAGCCGGGCGGCGGCGTCCAGACCGCTCAGCCCCGGCAGCTCGATGTCGAGGAGGGCGACGTCCGGACGGTGCATCAGCACCGCGTCCACGATGGCGTCCCCGGCGGACACCTGGGCCACCACGTCGATGTCCGCCTCCATGCCCAGCAGCAGGGCCAGCGCCCCGCGCATCATTCCCTGGTCCTCCGCGAGCAGAACCCTGATGGACTTCGCGGGCCGGTGGTCCCGGGGCATCTCGTTCACCGGTCAAGGGTAGGCCGGACGGCCGGAGTCCGCCTGTGTCCCGGGCCCGTTCACGCGCCCGCCGCCACCCCGTCCGGTTCCGGCTCCACCGCGGCCACCGGGAGCTGCGCCCGTACGACGAAGCCGCCCCGGGGGCCGGGCCCGGCCGACAGGGAGCCGCCCGCCGCCGCGAGACGTTCCGTCAGGCCCTTCAGACCGGTGCCGCCGACGACCCCGGGCCCTGGACCGTCCGTCGTCCCGGTCGTCGCCCCGGCCGTCGTCCCGATGCCGATGCCGATGCCGGTGCCCGTGCCGGTGCTCCCGCCTACGCCCCTGTCCCTCCCTGTGCCCCTGTCCGGCGTTCCGTCCGCCGTCGGCCCGTCGCACGTCCCGTCTGCGCTCCCGGCCGGGCTCCGGGCTGCGCCCGCCGGGCCGGTTCCGTCGTCGGTGACCGTGAGCCGCACCTGCTCCTCGCCCCCGGAGATGACGATGTCGCAGTGGGCGGCATCGCTGTGCCGGACGATGTTGGTCACCGCCTCGCGCACCACCCACCCGAGCAGGGCCTCGGCCTGGGACACCAGCGGCGGCCCCGACTGCCGCACCGAGGGCTCGACGCCGGCCGCGGTCAGGGCGGAGCGGGCCCGGTCCAGTTCCGTGGCCAGGCTGCCGTCGCGGTAGCCGGTGACCGCCTCGCGGATCTCCGTCAGCGCCTGGCGGCCCACCGACTCGATGTCCGCGATCTGGGCCAGCGAGGCCGCCGGATCCCCGGGCGCCAGCCGCCGTGCGGCCTCCGACTTGACCACGATCACCGACAGGGTGTGACCGAGCAGGTCGTGCAGGTCGCGGGAGAAGCGCAGCCGCTCCTTCTCGACCGCGCGCCGGGCCAGTTCCTCCCGGGCGGCGCGCAGCTCCCGTACCGCCTCGGAGAGGGACAGGATCGCGGCGGTCACCATCGTCGAGATCCAGGTGGCGTAGGCGATGTTGAGGCCGCTCCAGCCGTCGCGGGTGCAGGAGACCACGCCCGCGAGCACCGCCACCGCCGTGCCGAAGGACCGCAGGTGCGACACGCGCAGGACCGCTCCCGTCGCGAGGCCCAGCAGCGGGAAGAACAGCATCCAGCTGCCGCCGTAGCCGATGGCGAGCGCGCAGGTCACGGCGGCGAGCAGGGCCAGCGCCACCCGGGTCGACACCGACTCCCGAACTTCTTTGTGGAAGGCGCGGAAGACCACGTAGATGTACAGCGAGTTGAAGGTGAGTAGCCCCAGGCCGCCGATCCAGGGGTTGGACGTCTCCCCCTGGAAGAGGTTGGAGAACGCGCCCATCCCCATCAGCAGCCAGGGCAGCAGGGTGAAGCCGCTCGGCGGCGGGCCCGGGTGCTCCTGCGCCTTTCCCGCCTTGCGCGCGGCACGGAACTCCGCCATCAGGCGCTTGTGGTCCTGCCGGTGGAGCCGTTGCCGCCGCCAGGCGCGGCGGACCGCCTTGCGTGGCGCGTCGGCCCGGTGGGCGGCCTCGTGGAGCCAGGACATCATGTGTTCCCCCGATCAGGCGGTCCGTCCGGACCGCCGGTACGACAGGACAGCGTACGAACCGAACACCAGCAACCAGGCCGCCAGGACGAGGATCACGTCCGGCGCGGGTGCGTGGCCGTCGGCGACGGACAGGCCGAGCCGGGCGAAGCGGTTGGCCGGGGTGCAGGCGGAGAGGGCGCGTAGCCAGCCGGGGAAGAGCTCGACCGGGAACCACAGGCCGCCGACCACCGCGAGGCCCAGGTTGCACACCATGTTCACCACGGCCGTGGTCGGTCCGGTCAGCCGGTAGCCGTTGCCGAGGCCGAGCAGCGTGAACGGGAACGAGCCCAGCCACAGCAGCACCGCGAGCGCCGCCCACTGCCAGGCCGCCAGTCGTACGCCGTTGACCAGGCCGCCCGCCGCGAGCACCGCGACGATCGCCGGGAGCACGGTGACCGAGCCGGTCAGCGCCCGGCCCACGACCACCTCGCGCGCGGTCATCGGGGTGACCCTGAGCTGCCGCAGCCAGCCGATCGCCCGGTCCTCGGCGACCCCGCCGCCGGTGTTGAGGGCGGAACCGACCGCGCCGTACGCGGCCATGCCGACCATGGACGCCGTCCGCCAGCCGCCGTCGGCCTCGCCGAGGTTGGTGAACAGCAGGTACATCATCACCGGCATCGCGATCCCGCCGATCACGAAGCCGGTGTCGCGCAGCGTCCGGCGGGTCTCCAGCCACAGGTAGTCCAGCATCACACCGTCTCCGTGTCACGTGAGGTCAGGGCGAGGAACGCGTCGTCCAGCGAGGCCGGGACGACCTCGAGGCCCCGGATCGCGCCCAGGTGCGCCAGCGCGACCACCGTCGCGTCGGAGTCGTCGCAGCGCAGCAGCGCCCGCTGACCGCACACCTCGGCCGTGCGCACGCCGGGCAGCAGGGACAGGCCGTCGGGGTCGAGGCCGGCCAGGTCGAAGGAGACCAGGGTGCCGCCCGCGGCCTGCCGCAGCCGCTCGCCCGTGCCGTCGGCGACGATCCGTCCGCGGTCGACGACGACGATCCGGTCGGCGTGGGCGTCGGCCTCCTCCAGGTAGTGGGTGGAGAACAGCACGGTGTGGCCACGCTCGGCGAGGCCGCGCATCGACTCCCAGAAGGAGTGCCGCGCCTCCACGTCCAGCGCGGCGGTCGGCTCGTCCAGGACGATCAGCGCGGGGTTCCCCGCGAGCGCCAGCGCGAACCGCACCCGCTGGAGCTGGCCGCCGGAGAGCCGGTCCACGCGCCGCCCGGCGAGGTCGGCGACACCGGCCAGCTCCAGGACCCGGCCGACCGGCATCGGTGCCGGATAGCGGCCGGCCACGAACGAGACCAGCTCACGGACCGTCACCCGGGGGACGGCCCGTGCCTCCTGGAGCATGGCGCCCACCCGGCCTGCGCGTACGGAGCGCTCCGGGGGGCCGCCGAACAGCTCCACCGTGCCCGCGTCGGGTTCGTACAGCCCGAGCAGCAGCGCGATCGTCGTGGATTTCCCGGCCCCGTTGCGGCCCAGCAGCGCGACGGTCTCGCCGCGCGCGATCTCCAGGTCGAGGCCGTCGACGGCGCGCACCGCGCCGAAGGCCTTGACCACCCCCGTGAAGGACACGGCCGACTGTGTCTGTGTCATGCCGTCGACGCTACGGATCGGGGTGCCGGCCGGGCAGAGGCGCTTGTACGGACTCTGACAGGACAAATGTCACGGGGCGTGGGCCGGTCGGGTCCGGGCCGGGGCTCCGGTGCCGGGCTCGCACCGGGGCGGGGTTGTCCGACACGAGAGCTGACGCTGCGTCAGGAGTCTTCACAACTGCCGAGGCCTGGGCTATACAAGGGGTCGCCCTATGGAACGCGTTCTAGATCCGGCGGGTTCCGTGGCCTCGTGACGACCTCGGTGCGGCCGACGGTGCGGACGGTCGTGCCGGGGTCTTGCCCGCCGCCGGGACCGCCCGCCCCCGACCAGCCGTCCGCGTCAGCCGCTCCCGACCAGCCGTCCGCGTCAGCCGCTCCCGACCAGCCGTCCGCGTCAGCCGCCCACGCCGTCCGTACGAGTCCGCCGTCCCGTCCGCCGTCCGGGCCGGCCGTCACCCTCAGGAGCCCCCGTGCCCATCGACGCAGCCAAGGCCCTCGCCGCCGCACCCCGCATTGGCGAGATCAGCTGGGACAGCAGGGACGTCCAGCTCTACCACCTCGGGATCGGGGCCGGAATCCCCGCCACCGACCCCGACGAGCTGCGCTACACGCTGGAGTCCCGGCTGCACGTCCTGCCCAGCTTCGCCACCGTCGCGGGCGGCGGCAAGCCCGGTGTGATCAGCGGACTGTCCATGCCCGGCATCGAGGTCGACCTCGCCCGCGTGCTGCACGGCGGGCAGTCGCTGACCGTCCACCGCCCGCTGCCCGTCCAGGGCACCGCGACCAGCACCGGCACGATCGCCGCCGTGTACGACAAGGGCAAGGCCGCCGTGCTGGTCATGCGCACCGAGGTCGCCGATGCCGACGGCCCGCTGTGGACGAACGACGCGCAGATCTTCGTACGGGGGGAAGGCGGCTGGGGCGGCGACCGCGGTCCGTCCGCCCGCCTCGAACCCCCGGCCGGTCCGCCGGACCGGGTCGTGGAGCGGGCCGTCCGTGAGGACCAGGCGCTCCTCTACCGCCTCTCGGGCGACTGGAACCCGCTGCACGCCGACCCCGAGTTCGCCAAGGTCGCCGGCTTCGAGCGGCCCATCCTGCACGGGCTGTGCACCTACGGGATCGCGCTGAAGGCGGTCGTCGACACGCTGCTGGGCGGTGACGTGACCCGGGTCCACGGCTACGACACCCGCTTCGCCGGGGTCGTGTACCCGGGCGAGAGCCTGCGCATCCGTATGTGGGGACCGCGGGACGGGGAGGTCCGCATCGCGGTGAGCTCCGTGGACCGGGACGACGCCCCCGTCCTCGCCGACACCGTCGTCCGCCACTCCTGAGCCTGCACACCGCCCAAGCCGCCGACGAACAGGCCGCCGACGAACAGACCGTTGCCGAAGCATCCGTTGCCGAAGCGTTCGTTGCCGAGGCGGCCGCGGCCGAAGAGGCCACCGACGAACAAGCCGCTGTCGAAGCCACCGCCGAGGGGAGCCGCACCATGCGCGCAGCCGTACTGCACGAGATCGGCCAGGACAAGCTGGAGGTCCTCGACGACGTCGAGGCGGTGGGTTTCGGCCCGGGCAGGGTGCGGATCCGGGTCCGGGCCACGGGCCTGTGCCACTCGGACCTGTCCGCGATGAACGGGGTGCTGCCGCAGCCGGCGCCGTTCGTGCCCGGACACGAGGGCGCGGGCGAGATCACCGAGGTCGGCGAGGGCGTCACCGGGCTGAAGGCCGGTGACCGGGTCGTGGTCTGCTGGCTGCCCGCCTGCGGGGCGTGTCCGGCCTGCCGGCGCGGCCAGACGGAGCTGTGCCTGGCCGGGTTCATGAACGCGGGCACCCCCAACTTCCGGCGCCCCGGCGGGGACGTCTTCGGCTTCGCCGGCACCGGCACCTTCGCCGAGGAGGTCGTCGTCGACGCCGGCTGCGCGGTGCCGATACCCGACGACGTGCCCTTCGACATCGCCGCCCTGATCGGCTGCGGGGTCACCACCGGTCTCGGCGCCGCCCTCAACACCGCGGACGTGACGGCCGGTTCGTCGGTCGCCGTCATCGGCTGCGGAGGCGTGGGCATCTCCGCGATCCAGGGGGCACGGCTCAGGGGCGCCGCCGAGATCGTCGCCGTCGACCCGGTCGCCGCCCGCCGCGAGGCCGCTCTGCGGTTCGGTGCCACGCAGGCCGTCTCGCCCGAGGAACTGCCCGGCGCCAAGCAGCAGGTCACCGCCGGCGAGGGCTTCGACTACGTCTTCGAGGTCGTCGGCAGGTCCGCCACCGCCCGCACGGCGTACGACAACACCCGGCGCGGCGGCACGCTCGTCGTCGTCGGCGCCGGAGCCATGGACGACCAGCTCCAGCTGAACATGTTCGAGCTGTTCTTCGACGAGAAGCGCATCCTGCCCTCGATGTACGGCGGGGGAGACGTCCTGCGCTCCTACGAGCGGACCATCGCCCTGTGGCGGGCCGGCCGGATCGACCTGGCGGGCCTGATCACCCACCGGGTCGCGCTGGCGGAGATCAACGAGGCCCTGGACCAGATGCGCACGGGGACGGCCCTGCGCACCTGCATCGAGATCTGAGACCGGCAGCAGGGGAGGGAACCCGATGTCACTGCCACTTCAGGGGCGGTCCGCGATCGTCACCGGCGCGGGCCGCGGTCTCGGCCGGGTCGAGGCGCTGGAGCTCGCCCGGCTGGGCGCGGCCGTCGTCGTCAACGACTTCGGGCAGCCCGGCCGGGACGGCTCGGGCGCGGCCGGCGCCGGGCCCGCCGAGGACGTCGTGGCGGAGATCCGCCGGGCCGGCGGCCACGCCCTCGCGCACACGGGGGACGTCGCCGACTTCGAGCAGGCCCGCGGGCTGGTGGCCGCGGCGGTCGACGCGTTCGGGAAACTGGACATCCTGGTCAACAACGCCGGGATCCTGCGGGACCGGATGGTGTTCTCGATGTCCGAGGAGGAGTGGGACTCCGTGCTCCGGGTCCACCTCAAGGGGCACTTCAACACGACCCGCTTCGCGGCCGCGCACTGGCGGGAGCGGTCGAAGGCGGCGGGCGCGCCGGTCTACGGGCGGATCGTGAACACCTCCTCGGAGGCCTTCCTGGCGGGCTCCGCCGGCCAGCCCAACTACGCGGCGGCGAAGGGCGGAATCGTCGGCCTGACCACCTCCACGGCCCTCGCCCTCGCCAAGTACGGGGTGACGGCGAACGTCATCTGCCCGCGCGCCCGCACCCGGATGACCGAGGACGTCTTCTCCGGGGCGGGCTTCGAGCCGCCGGCCGAGGGCCTCGACCCGCTCGCCCCGGAGCATGTCGCCCCGCTCGTCGGCTATCTCGCCTCACCGGCCGCCGCGCGGATCAACGGGCAGCTGCTCGTCGTCCACGGCGGCATGGTGGCGGTCGTCGAACGGCCGCGCGTCCAGGTGCAGTTCGACAGCAAGCAGGACACCTTCAGCTACGACGAGCTGGACGCCCTGCTGACCCCGCACTACGCGGACCGGCCCCCGGCGGAGACGTTCGCGGCGGCGGAGGTACTGGGACTCAGGCGCCGTTAGACACGTCAAGAGGGCTTCAGGGGAACGCCGGACACGGGACGAGGCTCCCGGGGAAACGGAAGGGGCCCGCTCACCTCTGGTGTGCGGGCCCCTTGCGGCGTACTGTCAGGCAGGCGCTTCGACGTCCTCGGTCGGCCTGCGGTGACGGCCGTGAGGAGCCGTCTCCGTGTCCTGCGCCGCGGTCTGACCGCGGTGCCTGCCGTGGCCGGAGTCCTCCCAGGTGTCGGAGGACAGCGGCTGCGTCGTGGTTGCGTCGCTCATCGGAAAACTTCACCCCGTCAACATGATCCTTCTTAACAGCCGGGTGAGTTTAACCAACGCGCCTCGGCCCGGATCCAGGCGACCACGCCAACCGGCACTAGTTCGTTACATGACGCGCCTGCGGCGCCTGCTGCAAGGGCACCGGACGGGGTGCGACCGGCTGCGGAGGTTCCTCTTCCGGAAGCTCCCCGGGCTCCGGGGTCCCCGTGGGCGCCCCCTGTCCGGCCGGCCCCGGCCACAGCGCGCGCGGCGCCGCCGGGATCTGGATCTCCGCCACCGCGCACGGCACCGACTGCGTGGCGTACGGCAGTCGCAGCACCCCGTTCGGCGTCCACAGCCCGGTGCCCGTCAGCCATCCCTCGGGCGCCGGAAGGTGATGCATCTGCCGCTCGGCCGGCCGCCACACCCCGACCCAGCTGCCGAGCGGCCCGTCGATGCGCAGCGCCACCGCACAGCTCTCCGGCGTCAGCACCTGCTCCGGCTGGATCGCGAACGGCGTCACCGCGCACGCCGCCACCCGCAGACACTCCGGGAAGCGCACCGGCAGCGAGCTGCCCAGCACCCCCCAGCCCAGCCGGTGCTCACCGGGCGAGGGCGCGTCGGAGCGGATCAGCAGCAGCCCGCTGTCGGCGTCGGCGAGCAGCACCCGGTCGTCGCTGTCGGCCGCGATCTGGAGCAGCGGCGACACCTCGCCACCGCGCTCCAGATCCACCACGACCGCCTTGGTCCGGCCGTCCAGCTCCCGGTCGAGCGCCAGCATCCGTCCCGTGCGGTCCAGCCACGCCCCGCCCGAGCAGCGTCCGGGGAGCTCGGCGAGGTGCTCGGGCCCGAAGGCGCCGCCCGCCACCAGCCACACCGCCGTGGAGCGCGGGCCCACGGCCAGCGCGTACGCCCGCCGGCCGCCCGGGGCCGGGGGCAGCAGCCGCAGCCGGGTGCCGTCGTCCGGGCACCCGACCGAGCCCAGCGGCAGCTCACCGGTGTCCGGGCCGGTGGGGTAGAGCAGGGAGAAGACGTGCCGGCCGTCCACCGCCCGGCGGATGAGGACCCGCCCGTCCTCCATGGGCTGGACCTCGGTGCCCGGCTCCTCGGGCTGGTTGCCGGGCAGCGGCACGGCGTAGGGCTCGGGGCCGTCGAGCGTCCAGCGCTCCGGAAGCCAGGAGCCGCCGGAGCGCGCGAGACGGGCGGCGTAGGCGCCGTCCGCCGTGATCGTGCAGCCCGGCCGTGGCGCGCCGTCGTCCTCGTCGGTCGCCGCGGGTTCGATCGCACAAGCCGTCATCGTCCGGTCACCTCCGGCGACGAAGCTAGTTTTCGTGCGCGCGGACATGCGGCCGCCGGGCGGTCGCTTCACACATACGTGTAGTGCAGAAGCGATTCAGCTGAGGGGGGCGGGGCCGGTGTGCTGACCGGCGGCGGTCCCGGCCGCCTCGCCCCGAGCCGGTACGGCCGGGCAGAACGGCCAGGTAGCCTTGCACCCGTGCCCCGTCTGTCTGAAGTCATCGCCGCGCTGGAGAATCTGTGGCCCGCCGAGCGGGCCGAGTCCTGGGACGCGGTCGGCACCGTCGTGGGAGACCCCGGCCAGGAGGTCGCCCGGGTCCTGTTCGCCGTCGACCCGGTCCAGGAGATCGTCGACGAGGCGGTGAAGCTGGGCGCCGACCTGCTGGTCACCCACCACCCGCTCTACCTGCGCGGTACGACGACGGTCGCGGCCTCCACCTTCAAGGGCCGCGTGGTGCACACCCTGATCAAGAACGACATCGCGCTGCACGTCGCCCACACCAACGCCGACACGGCCGACCCGGGCGTCAGCGACGCGCTCGCCGGAGCGCTCGACCTGCGGGTGATGCGTCCGCTCGTACCGGATCCCGCCGACCCCGAGGGCCGCCGCGGCCTGGGCCGGGTCTGCGAACTGGACCACCCGCTGCCGCTGCGCGAGTTCGCCGCCCGCGCCGCCGAGCGGCTGCCCGCCACCGCGCAGGGCATCCGCGTCGCGGGCGACCCCGAGCAGATCGTGCGCACGGTCGCGGTCAGCGGCGGTTCCGGCGACAGCCTCTTCGACCACGTGCGGGCGGCGGGCGTCGACGCCTTCCTCACCGCCGACCTGCGCCACCACCCGGCGTCCGAGTTCCTGGCGGGCACCGCCCACAGTCCTCTCGCGCTGCTCGACGCGGCGCACTGGGCCACCGAGTGGCCCTGGTGCGAGCTGGCGGCCGCCCAGCTCGACGAGATCTCCGACCGGCACGGATGGGACCTGCGCGTCCACGTCTCGAAGACGGTCACCGACCCCTGGACCGCCCACGCGGCGTCCACCACGACGAACACCCCTGGAGCCCCCAACTGAACGCCGCGCCCGCCGACCAGATCCGACTCCTCGACGTCCAGGCCCTCGACGTCCGCCTCCAGCAGCTCGCGCACAAGCGGCGGTCGCTGCCCGAGCACGCCGAGATCGAGTCGCTGACCAAGGACCTCACGCAGCTGCGCGACCTGCTGGTGGCCGCGCAGACCGAGGAGAGCGACTGCGCCCGCGAGCAGACCAAGGCCGAGCAGGACGTGGACCAGGTCCGCCAGCGCGCCGCCCGCGACCAGCAGCGCCTCGACTCGGGCGCCGTCACCTCCCCCAAGGACCTGGAGAACCTCCAGAAGGAGATCGTCTCCCTCGCCAAGCGCCAGGGCGACCTGGAGGACGTCGTCCTGGAGGTCATGGAGCGCCGTGAGTCCGCGCAGGAGCGGGTGGCCGAGCTGACCGAGCGGGTCGGTTCCGTCCAGTCGAAGATCGACGACGCCACGGCCCGCCGGGACGCGGCCTTCGAGGAGATCGACTCCGAGGCCGCCACGGTCACCAAGGAGCGCGAGGTCGTCGCCGCCTCCGTCCCCGCCGACCTGCTCAAGCTCTACGACAAGCTGCGCGGGCAGCAGGGCGGCATCGGTGCGGCCAAGCTGTACCAGCGCACCTGCCAGGGCTGCCGCCAGGAGCTGTCGATCACCGACTTCAACGCGGTCCGCGCGGCCGCCCCGGACCAGGTCGTCCGCTGCGAGAACTGCGGCCGCATCCTGGTGCGTACGTCCGACTCCGGCCTGTAAGGGGCCTTGGGCGTGCGGGAGTTCATCGTCGAGGCCGACGGCGGTTCCCGGGGCAACCCGGGGCCCGCGGGCTACGGTTCCGTGGTGATCGACGCGGCGAGCGGGGAGACCCTCGCCGAGCGGGCGGAGTACATCGGCGTCGCCACGAACAACGTGGCCGAGTACCGGGGTCTGGTGGCCGGGCTGCGTGCCGCCCATGAACTCGACCCGTCCGCCGAGGTCCACGTCCGGATGGACTCCAAGCTCGTCGTCGAGCAGATGTCGGGCCGCTGGAAGATCAAGCACCCCGACATGAAGCCGCTCGCGGCCGAGGCCGCGCGGATCTTCCCGTCGGCACAGGTCACCTACGAGTGGATTCCCCGCGAGCGCAACAAGCACGCCGACCGGCTGGCGAACGAGGCGATGGACGCGGGCAAGCGGGGCGAGCAGTGGTCCGCGTCGGCGTCCACCGCCGACCTGGACACCCGTGCGTCGAGGTCGGCGGCCGCCGCGTCCGCGGCCCCCGAGCCCACGGGCCCGCCCGGCGACGCCGTCGCGGGCGCCGCGAGGGCACGGGCGGCACTCGCGGCCCGCCGCCCCACCGCCGACACGGGCACCCGCGTGGCCGACACCGGCATCGGTATCGGCACC
>NZ_JBEOWS010000250.1:0-14780 GCF_040296125.1 Streptomyces sp. NPDC002265
TGGCGGCCGTGGCGCCGGACGCGGCCGCCGTCACCGACCTGGCCCTGGGCACCGGCGCGGGCTCGGCGCTGGCCGCGGGCGCCACCGTCGGGGTGGCCGGCGCGGCGGCGACCGTGGTGAAGGTGGCCGGTTCCCATCTGCCGGCCGCCCACCACCGGGCGGGAGCCGTGGGCCAGCCCGGCGGCCCGGAACAGCTGAGGTTGCAGTGGCTGACGGCACTGGAGGTACGCGGGATCCGTCCGTTCCTGGACCAGCAGCGGGTGCTGAGCGCCTCCACCGGCCCGAAGAAGACGGGGCCGCAGCTGCGCGGTACGGACAAGAGCGCGGCCGCGCGCGGCCGCAGCGTGCTGGGCCAGTCCTTCGGGCAACTGCCCGAGCCCGGCGGGCCGTTCACGGGACGGCGCACCGAGCTGGCGCAGATCCGGCAGTGGGTGCAGGCGGCCCGCGCGAGCTCGGAGACCCGGCCGACGGTCGTCGTGCTGCACGGGGCGCCCGGCAGTGGCCGTACCACCCTCGCGGTCCGTGCCGCCCACGACCTGAAGGACCAGTTCCGGGGCGCGTGCGTGGTCGATCTGCGCGGCGACAGCGCGCAGGAACCGCCGCTGCCCACCCGCGACGCGCTGCTGCATCTGCTCAACCGGCTCGGCGCGCCCCGCGAGCAGCTGCTGTTCCGGGAGCGCGTCTCCCCCGAACAGCAGGTCAAACGGCTGACCGAGCTCTACCACCAGCATCTGACCGGGCTGCCCGTCACCGTGGTCCTGGACGACGCCTGCGACCCCGAGCAGATCCGCACACTGGTCCCCGAGCGCTCCGACAGCCTGGTGCTGGTCACCGCCCGCGAGCCGCTGGAGCTGCCCGCCGACCTGGCCGCCTGGGTGCACCGGCTGCCGGTACGGGCCCTGGACGCGGCCGGCGCGGAGGCGCTCCTCGGGGCGGTCGCCCAGGACAGCTCAGGGCCCTACGACGCCGAATCGGCCGACCTGATAAGCCGGTTGTGCGGGGCGCTGCCGCTGGCCCTGCGGGTCGCGGGCTCCGCGCTCGGTCCGCGCTCGCCCCGGCAGCTCGCCACCGACCTGAGCGCGTACGGCCCGGTCGAACCGGTCGAGCGGGCGCTGTGGCTGCGCTACACCGACCAGCCGGACCCGGCCCGCAGGCTGCTCAGACGGCTGGCCCTGGCCGGCCGGGCCTCGCTCGGCGCGGCGGCCGCCGCCGCGCTGCTGGCCACCGAGCGGCAGGAGGCCTCCCGGCTGCTCGAGACGCTCTCCCGGGCCGGTCTTATCGACCACGTCCGCGGCGACCGCTACCGGCTGCACGACCTGGTCCGCTCCTTCGCCCAGGCCCGCCTGGGCGACGAGGAGGAGCCGGCCGAGCGCACGGCCGCGCAGGAACGGCTGATCGTCAGCTACGCCGAGCTGGCCGACTCGGTGCTGCGGCTCGTCGACGGCAACATGTCCACCCGCTCGGACCGCTTCAGCCCGCACGGCTTCACCTCCCTCGACGAGGCGCTGCGCTGGCTGGACGACGAGTCGAGCTTCATCACCGCGACCCTGCGGCAGGCGGAGGGCGTGGACCAGGCGGCGGTGCAGAATCTGCTCGGCGCGCTGTGCGACTACTGCCTGCTGCGCGGCGACCTCTACCGGCTGGGCGAGATCAGCGAGCTGGCCCAGTCCGTCGACCAGGGGCTGCTGGTCCGCTCGGTGCAGTGGCGCACCGGCATCGCGGCCCGCCAGCTCGGCGAACTCGACAAGGCCCGCACGACCCTCACGTCCGTCGTCGACCTCTACCGGGAGGCCCACCACGACGCCGGTGCCGCCCGTGCCCTGTGCTCGCTGGGCATCACGCTGCACCACCAGGGCCAGCTGACCGAGGCGGCGGCGCGGCTGCGGGAGGCCCTGGCCCTCCAGGCGGACCCCGCGCTCGCCACGGACCGCGCCTGGACCATGCACGCCCTGGCCGCCGTGGAACGCGACCGCGCCCACCTCGCCGAGGCCCTCGGCCTGCTGACCCGCTCCCTGGTGCTGCACCACGAGGGCGGTTCCGTGCACGGCGAGGCGTGGGCCCACTTCCAGCTCGGCCAGCTCGGGCTGCGCATGGGCGACGTACCGCGCGCGGAGGCGGAGCTCGGCCAGGCCCTCGACCTGTACGGCCGGACCCGCGACGCCCGCGGCGAGGCCTGGGCGCTGACCCAGCTGGCGCGGGCCCGGCTGGTGGCCGGCGACCCCTCGCCCGCGGTGGACGGTCTGCACCGGGCGGCCGCCCGGCACCGCGACAACGAGGACGCCCGCGGCGAGGCCTGGACCCTCTACTACCTCGGCCAGTCGCTGGAGGAGACCGGCGACCTGGACCGCGCGGTGCGCGCGCTGGAGCGCTCCCGCACGATGTTCTCCCGGATACGCGACGTCTACGGCCTGGCCTGCGCCCGCCACCACTCGGCCCGGGTGACCCGCAACCAGCGCGCCGCGCAGACCGGCTCGCTGCGCAACTCCGGCTTCGCCCGCCAGCTCCTCGTCGACGCCCGCGCCGACTTCCAGCGCATCGGCGTCGCCCACGGGGAGGCCTGGACCTGCCTGGAGCTGGCGGTCGTCGACGCGGGCAACGCCCGCGACCGGCAGGCCCTGGCCCTGTGCGACGAGGCCACCGACCTGTTCACCTCGTACGGCGATCTGCGCGGAGCCGACTGGGCCGCCTTCCTGCGCTGCACCCTGCTGCCGCACACCGACCCGGACGGCGCCGAGGCCGGCACCGCGGCGGCCCTGGCGGAGGTGACCCGGCTCGCCGGGTCGGGGCATCCGCTGCGCGACGAGAAGCTGACCGGCTTCCTGGAGGCGTACCGGCTGCTGCTGGAGCGGGGCGTGAGCCCGGAGGCAGGCTGGCCGGCATGGCGGCTGGGCATGGTGCCGGACCGGCACGCCCGCGAAGTGATGGGGGTACCGGTACCGGAAGGACCCCGGGCCGCCCGGTGACTCCCCGGGCGCCGGGCACGGGCCTGGGCCGGACGGGCGTGGGGCGGCGGGGCGCCGTCCCTGCCCGGTCCGGCCGGCCCTGGACGGTCAGCCCTGCCGGGGCTCGGCCTGGGCGGCCGCCGCCGTACGGGAGCCGGCCTCCGCCGCGGGGTCCGTGGACTCCTTGAAGTCGACCTTGCCCATGTGCTTGCTCATGGACTTCATCAGGGCCCACACCGCCAGGGCCATCGCCGCGAAGACGATGAAGCCGAGGACGCCGGGGGTGACCTTGTTCTCGTCGACCTCCTTGGCGAGGGGGACGAGGTGCGTCACTGCCAGACTCACGCTTGCGCTCATGTCAGGCATTGTCGCGGATGCCCGCAAAGAGGTCGTCCTCGGGGAGGGAGGTGTCCACGAGGGACTTCGCCAGCTCGTACTCCTCCGTCGGCCAGACCTCCTTCTGGAGCTCCATCGGCACCCGGAACCAGCCGCCGTCGGGGTCGATCTGCGTGGCGTGCGCGATCAGCGCCTTGTCGCGGATCTCGAAGAAGTCGGCACACGGGACGTGCGTGGTGAGCGTGCGCTCGGTGCGCTCGAACTCGCTCCAGCGCTTGAGCCAGTCCCCGTACGGCGACTCCATGCCCCGGTCCAGCAGCGCCTGGTGCAGCGCCTCGGTGCGCGGACGGTTGAAGCCCTGGTTGTAGTACAGCTTGAGCGGACGGTGGACCTCGCCGTACTCGCTCTCGGGGTACTTCTCGGCGTCCGCCGCGCCCTCGAACGCCACCATCGAGATCTTGTGGGTCATGATGTGGTCGGGGTGCGGGTAGCCGCCGTTCTCGTCGTAGGTGGTGATCACCTGGGGGCGGAACGAGCGGATCTGCTTGACCAGCTCGCCGGCCGCCTTGTCGACGTCCTCCAGGGCGAAACAGCCCTCGGGCAGCGGGGGCAGCGGGTCGCCCTCGGGCAGGCCGGAGTCGACGAAGCCGAGCCACTCCTGCTTGACGCCGAGGATCTCCCGGGCCTCGTCCATCTCCTTGCGGCGCACCTCGTGAATGTTCTCCTCGATGTACTTGTCGCCCTGGAGCTTGGGGTTGAGGATGGAGCCGCGTTCCCCGCCCGTGCAGGTCACGACCAGCACGTCCACCCCCTCGGACACGTACTTCGCCATGGTGGCCGCGCCCTTGCTCGACTCGTCGTCGGGGTGCGCGTGCACGGCCATCAGTCGCAGCTGGTCAGTCAAGACTCATTCCTCGGTAGGTCGGCGCCCGCGGTGCACGGGTGCAGTTCGGTAGGTGCCGCCCCGCAGGGAGGTCGTCGCGGGGGTGGCACTCGGGCCGCGGGCGGGCGGCTTCTATAGTGACCGAATCGGGGGACGAATAATTCCGGGGCCCCGCTCCGGAACGCACTTTCGGAGCTTCATCCGACACCGCCGACGGCGTTGCCGAGAGGACGATCATGAGTACGGCGAGTACGCGACTGCCCGAGGGCCGTTACGGCCGTTCCTCGGACGAGCGGGCCGACCGCACGCTCAAGGTCGTCGGGGCCGTGCTCGGCGCCGCGCTGCTGGGCCTGATCGGCTTCCTCGGCTACCACTACGTCGTCAAGAACGAGATCAGCGCCCAGGTGATCACCTTCGACGCCTCGGCCCACGCGGTGAAGGTCCATCTCGAAGTGCACAAGGACGCGGGCGCCGACGGCTACTGCACCCTGCGCTCCCAGGCCGCCGACGGCTCCGAGGTGGGCCGGGCGGACTTCCGCTTCTCCGGCTCGGCCACGCGGATCGACAAGGTCGTCACCCTGCGTACGACGGCCCTCGGTACGACGGCCGAGCTCCTCGGCTGCCACACCGGCTGACACCGGCCCCGGCGCCCGCCGCCGACACCGGTCGCCCGCCGCCGGAACCTGCCTCTAACGGCCGTACCGGACAGTACCGGGTGACATCGGCCACTACCGGCTGACGAGGTGCGCATCCTCCGGAATGCGTAGCCGCTGACCTGCGCCGACAGAATTCTGGTGGCTTATGTCCTCCCCCTTCAGCCCCTGAACCGTTAGGCTCGTGGTTTCGCCCATCCGTGAGGGACCATTCTTGTGGGGAGGGCGATGCTTTGTATTCCCTGTACCGACGAGGAGCACCCTGTGACCCAGACCAGCGAGAACGTCACCTGGCTGACCCAGGAGGCGTACAACAAGCTCAAGGACGAGCTTGAGTACCTTACTGGTCCCGCGCGCACGGAGATCGCCGCCAAGATCGCGGCCGCGCGCGAGGAGGGCGACCTGCGTGAGAACGGCGGGTATCACGCCGCCAAGGAGGAGCAGGGCAAGCAGGAGCTCCGTGTGCGCCAGCTGACCCAGCTCATGGAGAACGCCAAGGTGGGCGAGGCTCCGACCTCGGCGGACGGCACGGTCGCGCCCGGCATGGTCGTCACGATCGCCTTCGACGGCGACGAGGACGACACGATGATCTTCCTGCTCGCCTCGCGCGAGTACGCGAGCGCCGACATCGAGACCTACTCGCCGCAGTCCCCGCTGGGTTCCGGCGTGATCGGCCACAAGGTCGGCGAGGACGCGGAGTACGAGCTGCCCAACGGCAAGAAGGCCTCGGTGCGCATCCTGAAGGCCGAGCCCTACAGCGGCTGACCCCTTTCATCTCGTACGAAGCCCCCGGCGCCCCCGAGACGCCGGGGGCTTCGCCGTACGCGAGGCGCCCCGGTGCCTCAGCCGATGACGGTGTAGCCCGCCTCGCGCAGGGCCCGGCCGACCTCGGCGCAGTGCTCCGCGCCCTTCGTCTCCAGGTGCAGCTCCACCTCCGCCTCCGAGAGGCCGAGCCGCGGGTCGGTCCGTACGTGGCTGACGTCCAGGACGTTCGCGTCGGCCACCGACAGCACGCCCAGGAGCGCCGCGAGGGCGCCCGGCCGGTCCGTCAGACGTACGGTCACCGCGAGGTAGCGGCCCTGCGCGGCCATGCCGTGCCGCAGGATCCGCTGGAGCAGCAGCGGGTCGACGTTGCCGCCCGACAACAGCGCCACCACCGGCCCCTCGAAGGCCTCCGGCTCGCTCAGCAGGGCCGCGACCGGGCTCGCCCCGGCGGGTTCGACGACCAGTTTGGCCCGCTCCAGGCAGAGCAGCAGGGCGGTCGACAGGGCGTCCTCGCCGACCGTGCGGACCTCGTCCACCAGCGCGTCGACGATCCCGAAGGGCACGTCACCGGGCCGTCCCACCTTGATGCCGTCGGCCATGGTGGCCGGGTTCACGATCGACACCGGGCGTCCGGCGGCCAGCGAGGGCGGATAGGCCGCCGCGCCCTCCGCCTGCACACCGACGATCCGCACGTCCGGCCGCAGCGCCTTCACCGCGACCGCGACCCCGGCCGCCAGTCCGCCGCCGCCGATCCCGACGACGATCGTGCGGACCTCGGGGCACTGGTCCAGGATCTCCAGGCCCACCGTGCCCTGGCCCGCGATGATGTCGGGGTGGTCGAAGGGGTGGATGAACACCGCGCCCGTCTCGTGCGCGTACTCCTGGGCGGCGGCCAGCGTCTCGTCGACCACGTGCCCGTGCAGGCGCACCTCGGCGCCGTAGTGCTGGGTCGCGCTGATCTTCGGCAGCGGGGCACCCTTGGGCATGAACACGGTGGAACGCACCCCGAGCAGCGACGACGCCAGGGCGACGCCCTGGGCGTGGTTGCCCGCGCTGGCGGCGACGACACCGGCGGCCCGCTCCTCGGGCAGCAGTCCGGCGATCCGCACGTACGCGCCGCGCAGCTTGAACGACCCGGTCCGCTGGAGGTTCTCGCACTTGAGGTGCACCGGCGCACCCACCAGCCGCGACAGGTACCTGCTGCCCTCCATCGCGGTCGTGCGGGCCACGCCCGCGAGCATCTTCTGCGCTCCGCGCACGTCGTCCAGGGTGACCGGCGGCAAGGGGTCGGCCTTGCGGTAGTTCATGTCTCAAGTCTCGCA
The DNA here is from genome assembly GCF_040296125.1 of Streptomyces sp. NPDC002265. NCBI lineage: Bacteria > Bacillati > Actinomycetota > Actinomycetes > Kitasatosporales > Streptomycetaceae > Streptomyces > Streptomyces sp. NPDC002265. The sequence continues at coordinate 6,902 of NZ_JBEOWS010000250.1, forward strand.
GTTCACACACGGAGCGTTTCATTGTGACCAACCAGCGAGACCGGTTTCCGCAGCGCCGGTACGGCCCGCCCTTCGGCCGCGTACCCTGTCCCCCACATCCCAGCACCCTTCATGAAGTGAGTCCGCGGCCATGCCCACAACACCCGAAATGTCGATGGACATGACGACCCTCGGTGACCCCGGCCTGCTGGACACCCTCCAGCACGAGGTGGCGGTGTTCGCCCGCCGCGCCGAACAGACCCGGCTCGGGGGCGTGGGGCAGGTGCGCAACTCCATGGACCGCGCCGCGTACCTCCTGCTCAACCGGCTGGACAACGAGGGCCCGATGGGCGTCAAGGCGCTCGCCGCGAGCATGGGCATCGACTCCTCGACGGTCACCCGGCAGGTGGCTCCGCTGGTGGACACCGGCCTGGTCAAGCGCACTTCGCACCCGGAGGACGGGCGCGCGGTGGTGCTCCAGCTGTCCCCGCGGGGGCTGGCGCGACTGGAGGAAGTACGTTCGTCGAGGCGTCAGTTGATGGCCGAGCTGACGCACGACTGGGCGCCCGAGGAGCGGGAGGCGTTCTGCTCGCTGCTGACCCGTTTCAACAGCGCGCTCTCCGCCCGGATGGCGCCCCAGGCGATCCCGGGCTCGAACCCGCAGCCCGCCTCCTGAGCCTCGGTCGGCGCGCCGGCCCGCGGCGGACTCCCGGACCGGGACGCGCGGGCCGCGGTTCCCGGCCGTGCGCGCCTCTTGACCGAAAGGTCGTCCCGGGCCTCATATGAGACCGGTTCTCCCTCGCCAAGGACGGGGAACCGTTTCCTCAGGGCGGCTGTCGGGCTGGAGGCGCGGTGCGAGAACGGCGTACCCCGCAAGCTGCCCGCCAGGACCGGGAGTTCGAGTCGTTCGTGGCCGGCGCGGGCGGACGGCTGCTGCACACCGCCACGCTGCTCACGGCGGAGGCACCGGAAGACAACCCCCGTGCGCGACACCTGCTGACGCTGGCCCTGGCCCACACCTACGCGTCCTGGGACCGGCTGCGCGGCGAGGATCCGTACGACCGCACCCGTCGATATCTGGCCACCCGGTTCGCCCATGGTGCGTGGCACCGCTACGGCGTCCTCGGTATGCGCCGTCGCGCCCGCGGGCACCCCGCGAGCGCGCTGGCCGTCCTCACACCGCAGGAGCGTCTGATCCTGGTCCTGCGGTTGTACGAGGGGGTCGCGGAGGAGCAGGCGGCGTCGCTGCTCGGGCTGCCCGTCGAACGCGTCCACGCGATCTGCGACCGGGCGACGGCCACCCTCCTGCACCCGCCCAGGAGCCCGGCGCCCGCCGCGGCCGAGGCGAAGCCGGCCGCGTCGTGACGGCCGCCGGGGCAGGGCGGCCGCGCGAGGGGAGGCACCGGTGAACAGGCCCGAACGGGAGGCGGCGGCACGGCGGATCATGGAGCGGACCCCGCCCCGGGTGCCGCCCGGCCTCCACGCGGACGCCGTACGCCGTGGCGGTCGCATCCTGCGACGAAGGACGCGCACGCGCCGTCTGCTGTGGCTGCTGCTGGTCGCCGGGGTGCTGGCGTTCACGGTCTGGGCGCTGACCGTCCGTCCCTGGGTGGAGCCGCCCTCGGAGACGACTCCACCCCTGACGGGCTGGTGAACCTCCCGGCGGGCCGCCGGGAGGGGCCCCGGACGCCGCCGGCCCGGGGCACCTGCCGGTCCCGGCGCCGCTAGCCCAGGGCCTGCTGGAGGTCCTCCAGGAGGTCCTCGACGTTCTCGATGCCCACGGAGAGGCGTACGAGGTCGGCGGGCACCTCCAGGGCCGAGCCCGCCGCGGAGGCGTGCGTCATGCGCCCGGGGTGCTCGATCAGCGACTCGACGCCACCGAGGGACTCGCCGAGCGTGAACACCTTGGCCCGGTTGCAGACCCCGACCGCCGCCTCCTCGCCGCCCTCGACCTGGAAGGACACCATGCCGCCGAACGCCCGCATCTGCTTGGCGGCGATCTCGTGCCCGGCGTGCTCGGGCAGGCCCGGGTAGAGCACCCGGGTCACGCGCGGGTGCCGGGTGAGCATGTCGGTGATCTTCGTGGCGTTCTCGCTGTGCCGGTCCATGCGCACCGACAGCGTCTTGGTGCCGCGCAGCACCAGCCAGGAGTCGAAGGGCCCGGCGACCGCGCCCATGGCGTTCTGGTGGTAGGCGAGTTCCTCGCCCAGCTCCGCGTCGTTGACGATCAGTGCGCCGCCGACCACGTCCGAGTGGCCGCCCATGTACTTGGTCAGGGAGTGCACCACGACGTCCGCGCCGAGCGCCAGCGGCTGCTGGAGGTACGGCGTGGCGAAGGTGTTGTCGACGACCAGCCGGGCGCCCGCGTCCCGGGCGATCTGGGCGACGGCGGCGATGTCGGTGATGCCGAGCAGCGGGTTGGAGGGGGTCTCCACCCACACGGCCTTGGTCCGCGGCGTGATGGCCGCCCGTACGGCGCCGGGGTCGCTGGTGTCGGCCACCGACCACTCCACGCCCCATCGGGCGACGACCTTCGCGAACAGCCGGAACGTGCCGCCGTAGGCGTCGTTCGGGATGACCACGTGGTCGCCGGGGCTCAGCAGCGTACGCAACAGGCAGTCCTCGGCCGCCAGTCCGGACGCGAACGCGAGGCCGCGACGACCGCCCTCCAGGGCGGCGAGGTTCTCTTCGAGGGCGGTGCGGGTCGGATTGGCGCTGCGGCTGTACTCGTAGCCGCCGCGCAGACCGCCGACGCCGTCCTGTTTGTAGGTCGAGACCTGGTAGATGGGCGGGACGACGGCGCCGGTGAGGGGGTCGGCGGTGTTGCCCGCGTGGATCGCGAGGGTCTCGAAGTGCTGACTGATGTGCCTGTCACTCATGAGCCCCGAGCGTAGTGCGCCCGGGAGGCCGGTGTCGGGCGGCGGGACGGCGAGACCTCCGTGGCGGTGGCGCCGGCCGTCGAACGGGTTGGCCAATTGTCGGCGCCGTCTGGTTCGCTTGAGCCATGGAGATTCTCTGGGTCCCGATGGCTCTGGCCGTGCTGGGCTTCGTACTGACCCGCTTCCTGCTGTCCGGCCGCGGCCGGATCGAGCAGGTGGCGCCCGGACACCCGGACGCCGCCGATCCGGCGACGTACGGATTCGTGCGCGAGGAGGAGCTGGACATCCGACTGCCCGGCCGCGACCAGGACCTCGTCGACGTCCTCGACCTGGTGCAGCGCACCCAGGACTACCGGGCGGCGCAGCAGCTGCTGGCCGGCACCGAGACGGAGGGTGAGCTGCGCTGGCAGCGCGTGCAGTCCCTCGCGGGGGCGGCCTCGCTGGAGGTGCTGCAGCGGCCCGGCGGGGTGAGCGAGACGCCGGGCGGGCAGTGGCTGCGGGTGTGGCGGGCCGAGGCGCCCAAGGACCCGGGCGGCGCGGCGGTGCACGCCGAGTTCCTGGTCCAGCAGGCGTGGCGGACGTCGTCCCCGGGGACGGAGGAGTTCCGGATCATCATGGAGGAGGCCAGGGACGCCTGCGGGCAGGCGGCGCTGCTCGCCCCCGGCGACCCGGTCCCGTACATCGTCGAGCTGTCGGTGGCCCGCGGGCTGGCTTACTCCCAGTCCGAGTTCGAGCAACTGTGGCTGAAGATCCTGGACCGCGCCCCGGCGCACATGGGCGCGCATCTGGCGGCGCTGCACCACTGGTGCGAGAAGTGGCACGGTTCGCGCAAGCTGGCGTACTCCTTCGCCGAGTCCGCGGCGGCCCGCGCGCCGAAGGGCTCGCTGCTGGCCGCCATGCCGCTCTTCGCGGTCTTCGAGCACCTGCCCGAGGTCAACCTGGTCAGGAGCTTCTACGAGAGCGAGGTCGTGACGAAGGCGATCCACGGCGCGCTGTTCGCGGTGCACGCGGCCCGCCCCGACGACCCGATGCTGGCGCACGTCCGTCATCTCCTCGTCTTCTTCCTGGTCCGCTCCGAACGCTGGTCCGAGGCGATGACCCAGCTGATACACGTCGACGGCCACGTGGGCGCCCTCCCCTGGGCCCTGTCCGCCGACCCGGCCGCCGAGTTCGCGACGTACCGGGCACTGGCGGTGGGGGGCTACGAGGCCAACGGCGGCAGCCCGGCGACACTCCCGCACTGAACGGGGTCCGTTCCGGTGGTCAGCGCACCGCCGGTGCCTCGATGGTGAGTACCCGGTCGCGCAGGACGGGGAGTTCGGTGCGGATACGGGTGACCTCGGCCATGTCGAGGTCCACCGTCAGCGTCTCCTCCGCGGTGCGGGCCTCGCCCAGGACGGTTCCCCAGGGATCGACGACCGCGCTGTGCCCGGCCTGCCGCATGTCGCCGTGCGTACCCGTGGCGCAGCAGGCCAGGAGGAACACCTGCTCCTCCAGGGCCCTCGTGCGGGTGAGCAGCTGCCAGTGGCTCAGCCGGGCCGCGGGCCAGGCGGCGGGCACCGCGATCAGCTCGGCGCCCGCGTCGATCAGGCCCCGGAAGAGTTCGGGGAAGCGGAGGTCTTAGCAGATGGCGAGGCCGACCGTGCCGAAGTCGGTGGGCACGGTGACGATGTCGCCGCCGCCGCCCATCAGGGTGGCCTCGCCGGTGTCGAAGCCGTACCGGTGGATCTTGCGATAGCGGCCGCGCAGTTCGCCCGACCGGTCGAAGAGGAGCGCGGTGTTGTACAGGGTCCCGTCCGCGTCCCGCTCGACGATCGATCCCGCGTGGAGCCACACTCCGGCCCGGCGTGCCGCCGCGGACATCGTCTGCGCGGTGGGGCCGTCGATCCCCTCGGCGTCGTGCTCCCAGCGGTCGTACGACCATGCGCCGACCGCCCAGAGCTCCGGCAGGACCACCAGATCGTCGCCGGTCCGGGCGCACACCAGCGAGGCCGCCCGGTGACGGCGCTCGTCCGCGGTGTCCGACGCGTCCACGGACAGCTGTACCAGCGAGGCACGCATGGGTGTCACCTCCGCGACCGCGTCCCGGCGGTCGAAGGCAAAGGAAACCTGTTCCTACGAGCGTAAGGAAGCGGCCGCGAGGAGGCATCCGCGGGCTTCACCCCTGCGGGTCCGCCCGGGTTCACGCCCGGGGGCGCGCCCGGGTTCACGTCCGGGGGCACGGATCGACGCGGCGCCGGTCCCGGCAGCCTCGGCCGCATCCGGCACCGGCTCGCCCGGGAGTGGCGGAAGTACGCGTCCGGCGGGGACAACTGACCTACGCTGACCTGGATTTGACCCTTTCGGATCGGCTGAGAGGTGGTTGGGCGGATGGTTCACACCCCGTCAAGGCGTGCCGTGCTGCGCGGACTCACCGTCACCGGGACGGCGGTGATCGGCTTCGACGCCGGCACCCGCGGCTGGGCCGCGGCCGGGTCGGCCCCCGGTCCGGGCACGGCCGGGATCCCCCGGCTGGACGGGACGCTCGTCACGGACGAGCCGTCGCTCGCCGCCACCGCCGACGACTACGGGCACCTAGTGCACCACCGTCCCGTCGCCGTCCTGCGCCCGGGTTCGGTCCGCGACGTCGTAGCCATGGTCCGGTTCTGCAACGAGCGGCGGCTGCCGGTCGCGCCGCGCGGACAGGGCCATGCCACCTTCGGCCAGGCGCAGGTGACGGGCGGTCTGGTCATCGAGACCGCGACCCTCGCGGACATCGGTCACGTGGGGCCGGACAGCACCACCGTCACCGTCGGCGCGGGCGCCCGGTGGAGCGACGTGGCCCGGGCGACGACCGCCCACGGGCTCACCCCGCCCGTCTTCACCGACTATCTCGAACTCTCCGTCGGCGGCACCCTGTCCGTGGGCGGGCTGGGCGGCCAGACCCACCGGCACGGCGCCCAGGTCGACAACGTCACCGCACTCCTGGTCGTCACCGGCGCGGGCGAGGCCGTCCGCTGCTCCCCCACCCGGCGCCCCGACCTCTTCCACGCCGTCCTGGCCGGGCTCGGCCAGTGCGGTGTCGTCGTCGAGGCGACGCTGCGGCTGGTGCGCGCGCCGGAGACCGTACGCCACTACCTGCTGTCCTACGACGACCTGGAGACCTTCCTCGACGACCAGCGCCTCCTCGTCGAGGAGGACCGCTTCGACTACGTCGAGGGCCAGGTCGTCGCGGACGCCGACGGCGCCTTCCGCTCGTACCTGCTGGAGGCGGTGGCCTACGGCCCGCCGGCCGGACCCGCGCCCGACGACACCGCCCTGCTGCGCGGTCTGCGCCACGACCCGGCCAGGACCGAGCGCGCCGACCTGGCCTACTACGACTTCCTCGACCGGCTGGCACCGGCCGTGGCCGCGCTGAAGGCGGCGGGCCTGTGGTCGTACGCCCACCCGTGGCTCAACCTGCTGCTCCCCGGGTCGTCCGCCGCCGCGCTCGGCGCCCGGGTGCTGGACGCCCTCACCCCGGCCGACCTGGGCCCCGGTGTCGTCCTGCTCTACCCGCTGCGCCGGGACCGGCTGACCGCCCCGCTGCTGCGCACCTCCGACGACTCCCTGTCGTACCTCCTCGGTGTGCTGAGGACCGTGCCGCCGGACGACACCGCCGCCGCCGGCCGGCTGCTGGCGGCCAACCGCTCCGCCTACGAGGCGACCGCCGCGGCCGGCGGCACCCAGTACCCGGTCGGCAGCATCCCCTTCACCCGCGCGGACTGGCGGGCCCACTTCGGCCCGGCCTGGCCGCGGCTGAGGGCGGCGAAGCGCCGGTACGACCCCCGCGGGATCCTCGTCCCTGGCCAGGGCGTCTTCTGAGCGCGGGCGCCCGCCTCCCCGGGGGACGGGAAGGCGGGCGGCGGACGGCGGACGGCGGACGGCGGACGGCGCGGTCAGATCGTCGCGGTGTCGATCACGAACCGGTAGCGCACGTCGCTGGCGAGCACCCGCTCGTACGCCTCGTTGATCTCGTCGGCGCGGATCAGCTCGATCTCGGCGCCGAAGCCGTGCTCCGCACAGAAGTCCAGCATCTCCTGGGTCTCGCGGATGCCGCCGATGCTGGATCCGGCCAGCGTCTTGCGGCCGCCGATCAGCGAGAAGAGGTTGAAAGAGACCGGCTCCTCGGGGGCGCCCACGTTCACCAGCGCGCCGTCGGACTTCAGCAGGGACAGGAACTGGCCGAAGTCCAGCGGCGCGGACACCGTGGAGACGATCAGGTCGAAGCTGCCGCGCAGTTCCTCGAAGGTCTTCGGGTCGCTGGTGGCGTAGTAGTGGTCGGCGCCCAGCTTCAGGCCGTCCTCCTGCTTGCGCAGCGACTGCGACAGTACGGTCACCTCGGCGCCGAGCGCGTGCGCGATCTTGACGCCCATGTGGCCGAGGCCGCCCATGCCGAGGATGGCGACCTTCTTGCCGGGGCCCGCGTTCCAGTGCCGCAGCGGGGAGTACAGAGTGATGCCGGCGCACAGCAGCGGCGCGGCCTCGTCCAGCTTGAGGCCGTCGGGGATACGGACTACGTAGTTCTCGTCGACGACGACCTTCTCGGAGTAGCCGCCGTAGGTCGGCTCCCCGTCCCGGCCGACGCCGTTGTACGTCATGGTCGCGCCGCCGGTGCAGTACTGCTCCAGGCCCGCCTTGCAGTTGTCGCACTCGCGGCAGGAGTCGACCATGCAGCCGACGCCCACCCGGTCGCCGACGGCGAACCGGGTCACGCCGGGGCCGACCTCGGAGACGACACCCGCGATCTCGTGGCCGGGGACCATCGGGAAGATGGCCTCGCCCCAGCCCTCGCGGGCCTGGTGGATGTCCGAGTGGCAGATGCCCGCGAACTTGATGTCGATCAGCACGTCGAACTCGCGGACCGCGCGGCGCTCGATCGTGGTGCGCTCCAGCGGCGCCTTGGCTGCGGGGGCGGCGTAAGCGGCGACAGTGGTCATGCCGATTCTCCTAGCTGGTGATTCCGTGCCCGGCCGTCCTCGGCCGGGCACGGTGTCCAGCCT
>NZ_JBEOWS010000251.1:0-14757 GCF_040296125.1 Streptomyces sp. NPDC002265
CCCCCGTCGCCGCCGGCGCCGGGGGGTGCGGCACGATGAGCGCCCGGAGCCCCGCCCGGGGGACCCGGCGGGCCGCACCGCCGGAGCCCGCAGGCCCCGGGGCCAGGAACCGCCCTGGGCCCCGGCGCCCGAAGGCACCGGACCTCGGCGCCCGACAGCACCGGGCCCCGAGCACCCGTACGACCGAAAAGGACCGCCATGCCCGCAGCACCCAAGCCCGAGATCCTGGCCGCGTTCGAGGCCGCGAAGGGGTTCATGCCCGTGCACGAGGGGCTGGCGCTGTACGCGGCGGCCGCCGAGGCGGGCGCGCTGGGGCTGCCGCTGCTGGAGGTCGGCACGTACTGCGGCCGCTCCACGGTCCTGCTCGCCGACGCGGCCCGCGCGTCCGGGGTCACCGCGATCACGGTCGACCACCACCGGGGCAGCGAGGAGCAGCAGCCGGGCTGGGACTACCACGACCCGCAGACGGTCGACCCGGAGATCGGCCTGATGGACACCCTGCCCACCTTCCGGCGCACCCTGCACCGGGCCGGTCTGGAGGACCACGTGGTGGCGGTGGTCGGGCGTTCCCCGCAGGTCGCCGCTCTGTGGGGGGCGCCCCTCGGGCTCGTCTTCATCGACGGCGGCCACACCGACGAGCACGCCGGCGCCGACTACGAGGGCTGGGCGCCGCACGTCGCCGAGGGCGGCCTGCTGCTGATCCACGACGTCTTCCCCGAGCCCGCCGACGAGTTCACCGGCCAGGCGCCGTACCGCGTCTACCTGCGGGCGCTGGAGTCCGGCGCGTTCACCGAGGTGTCGGCGACCGACTCGCTGCGTGTGCTGCGGCGCACTGGCCCGGGGAGCTGAGGCCGCCGGAGCCGGGCGGTTAGGGTGGCTGTCGTGTCGTATTCAGGCCCGGAGTTCGAACCCGCCCCGCCCCGCCGCTCCCCGCTGCGCCGCCCGCTGGTCGTGGCGCTCGCCGCGCTGGCGCCGGGAGCGCTGCTCGGCTGGGGGGTGTACGCGGCGGTCGGCGGCCCGGCCGCCGCGGGCGGTCCGGCGAGCGCGGCGGTGAGTACTCCGGCGGGCGGATCCGGCTCCACCGGCCCCGCAGCGTCCGGCGGCGGGAAGCCGACCGCCTCGTCGGGCTCCGTCGTGCCGGGCTCCCTCAAGGGCAAGGTCGTCGTCATCGATCCCGGCCACAATCCGAACAACTTCCGGCACACCGCCGAGATCGGCCGCAAGGTGGACATCGGCACGAACCGGAAGGAGTGCGACACGACCGGGACGTCGACCAACTCGGGTTACGCGGAGGCCCGGTTCACGCTCGACGTCGCCCATCGGCTGCGCGCGCTGCTGCAGGCGCAGGGCGCCACGGTGAAGTTCACCCAGGACGGCGACCGCGCGTTCGGGCCGTGCGTGGACGAGCGGGCCCGGATCGGGAACGCCGCGCACGCGGACGCGGTGATCTCGATCCACGCGGACGGCGCGGCGGCCGGCGACCGCGGCTTCCATGTGATCCTTCCGGCATCCGTGCACGCCGGGGCCGCCGACACCCGTGCCATCACCGCCCGTTCGCACGATCTGGGGGTGCGCGTGCTGGGGGGCTTCCGCCGGGCCACGGGCAGCGCGCCCGCCAACTACCTGGGCGACGGCACCGGTCTCGTCACCCGCAGGGACCTCGGCGGTCTCAATCTGTCAACGGTTCCCAAGGTGTTCATCGAGTGCGGCAACATGCGCGACGGCAAGGACGCGGCGCTGCTGACCAGCGGTGCGTGGCGGCAGAAGGCGGCGCTGGGGATCTCTGAGGGAATCGTGAGTTTCCTGCGCGGGTGACGATCAGTGCGCTGTTCCCTGCGGACAGCCCGATCGTATGGACGATAATGTCGTTCTTACGATGAGGGGTCACCCCCGCGCTTCACACCAGGGCCTGACGGCGACATGGTGACAGCGACACCTCTACAGACGACGTGACGACTGACGAAGGACCTGAAGTGAATATCCGCTCCCTCACTCGAGGCGACGGCGTGGTGATCGGAGCAGCGGTACTGCTGTTCATCGCGTCGTTCTTCGATCTGTTCTCGATCGACGGGCTCCCCGACAGCTACAACCTGCCGAGCCTGTGGTCCAGCGGCGGGGTCCTCCTGGGGGTCGTGCTGGCGGGCATCATCGGCGCCGCGCTCATCGTCGTCGCCCGCGGGCTTCCGCAGCCGCCCAAGGTCGTCGGCCTCGACCTCGCCCCGTTCGGTGTCGCCTTCACGGTGTTCGCCGCGTGGAGCGCGCTCGGCAACGTCTTCGACCCGGCCGGCGGCGGCGACAACTCCGGCAGTTCCGTCAGCGCGGGCACGGGTCTGATCCTGGCCCTGCTGGCCACGCTGGTCATGGCCGGGGCGGCCGTCGCCACCCCGCTGGTCCCGGCGTTGCAGACCCCGCTGATCCCGGCTCCCACCCCGCCGGCCCCGCAGCCCTACGGCGCCCAGCCGTCCGGCGGTTACGGCTACCCGGGCGCGCAGCAGCCGCAGTACGGCGGTCAGCACCCGTACACCGGCCAGCCGCAGCAGCCGCAGGCCCAGACCCCGGCGCCGCAGCCGGCCCAGCCCGCCGGGGACTTCTCCCCGTTCTGGTTCGCCGTGCCGGTGCCGCGTCCGCTGTTCGCCGAGGACGGCTCGCCCGCGCCGATCGCCGAACTCGCCCCGGGCACCTGGTACCTGGCGGTCGAGCAGAACGGTCCGGCCCTGGTCGCGCAGACCCAGGACGGCCGCCGTGGCGTGCTGCGGGACACCTCCGGGATCCAGCGCGGCTGACGTCGGCAGTCCGGCCGGCCCCTCGCCCTTCCGGGCGGGGGGCCGTTGTCGTAGAGTCGCACCCCCTGACTGACACTCCGTCAGAACGCGGGAGGCGGCATGCGACTCGGTCTCGCACTCGGCTACTGGGGGCGCGGCCCCGACCCGGACCACGTCGCGCTGGCCCGGGAGGCGGAGCGGCTCGGCTACGACTCCGTGTGGACGGCGGAGTCCTGGGGCTCGGACGCCTTCACCCCGCTGGCCTGGATCGCCGCGCAGACCTCAAGGATCCGGCTGGGTACGGCGGTTGCGCAGATGGCGGCCCGGCCGCCGACGACGACCGCGATGCAGGCGCTGACGCTGGACCATCTCAGCGGCGGGCGGCTGCTGCTGGGCCTCGGCCTGTCCGGCCCGCAGGTCGTCGAGGGCTGGTACGGGCGGCCGTTCCCGAAGTCGCCGCTGACCGCGACCCGGGAGTACGTCGACGTCGTACGGCAGGTGCTGCGGCGCGCGGGGCCGGTGGAGCTGGCCGGACGCTTCCACTCCCATCCCTACCGCGGCCCGGACGGCACGGGCCTGGGCCGGGCCCTGAAGCCGATCACCCATCCCCTGCGCCCGGACCTGCCCGTCCTGCTCGGTGCCGAGGGGCCGAAGAACGTGGCGCAGACGCTGCGGATCGCGGACGGCTGGCTGCCGCTGTACTGGGCGCCGAGCCGGCCCGAGGTGTACGGGCCCGCGGTCGCCGGTCTGTCCGTCGGCCAAGGGGCCCCGGGCCGGGGCGAGTTCCTGGTCGCGCCGATGGCGCAGGTGCGGATCTGCGACGACGTCGCCGCGGGACTGCTGCCCGTCAAGGCCATGCTCGGCTTCTACATCGGCGGGATGGGGCACGCGGCCCGCAACTTCCACGCCGACCTCATGGCGCGCATGGGGTACGAGAAGGAGGCGCGGCGCATCCAGGAGCTGTTCCTGTCCGGGCGGCGGGAGGAGGCCGTGCTCGCCGTGCCGGACGCCTTCGCCGACGAGATCTCCCTGGTCGGGCCGCGCGAACGGGTCGCCGAGCGGCTTCAGGCGTGGCGCGCAGGCCCGGTCACCGACCTGCTGGCCCTGGTGCGCGACCCGCACACCCTGCGCGTCCTCGCCGAACTCAACACCTAGGACCTGCGGGCTTCGGCCCGCGCAGGCGCGGAGCGGCGGCCCCGGGAATTCCCGGGGCCGTTTCCGGCCGACCGTCCGCCGACGAGTCGGGCGGAATCACACAGTGGCGGGATGGCCCGGTGTCCGGGCGGCGGAACCTCAGCCGCCGGACAGCTGGGCGGCCGACGGCACCTGGTCCTGCACCACGGCGCCCGCGCTCTGGCCGGCGCCCTTGACCTGGCCGATGAGGCTGTCGAAGGTGCCCGCGGCCGCGTCGGCCGAGTCGCCGTTGCGCAGCTTGGCCGGCAGGTCCTTGAGGGCGTCGACGCTCGCGGCGAGCGGGGCGACGGCCTTCGCCAGCAGCGGGTCGCCCTGGGCGTTGCGCATCGCGGCCTTGAGCCGGTTGTACGCGAACGCGCCCGCGACACCCGCCTTCACCAGGGCGAGCTTGCGGCCCGTGGCGCCCTTCGCGAACTTGCCCGCCTTCCAGGGGCCGACGATCCACTGGTAGGTCGCGCCGGCCGCGAGCCCCGCGTTGGCCACGAACCGGGTCTTGGCGAACTTCTGCCGTTCGGCGGTGGTGCTGGGGCTGGCCGCGGGGGCGGTCGCAGTCTTCTGTGCGGAGTCCCCGGCGCCGCCGCAGGCGGTGACGCCGGCGAGCAGTGCACAACAGAGGGTGAGCACCACGGCGAGGTGGCGTATCGGCACGCGCACGGAGTCCTCCCGACGTGAGGGGGTCTCCCAGCAGGTTCACCCCGCGCCGTCGGCTACGCCACTCGGGGGAAGCCGCCGCACGTTCCCCGGGCACTCCCCGCGCACTCCCCGGGCCCCGCATGTTTCTCCGGGTTTCAATCAGGAATCCGGGGCCAGACGACAGTCATGTCTCGATATCGCACTGGTTCCAACTCCGCCGGGACGGTCATAGCGGTGGTCGCCGACATCATGGCCGTCATCCTCGGACTGTGGATCCTCATGTATCTGCTGGACGCCAACCGGGGCAACGACCTGGTGCAGTTCGTCCACCACGTCGCCAACTGGCTGGCCGGCTGGTCCCGTGACCTGTTCACGTTCGACGAGGCCTGGGCACGGGTCGTCGCCGGCTACGGCCTGGCCGCCGTGGTGTACCTGTTCATCGGCCACGCCATCGCCAACCGCGCCCACCGTCACTGACCCGGCGGGCGCCGGTCCGCCGGGGCCCGTGCGGCAGGCCCTATCCGCAGCAGTCCGGGTCCAGCCCCTTCGGCAGGAACTCGCCGCCGAAGACGGCACAGGTGGCCTCGTCGCCGCCCAGGGCCGCCACGGCCAGGAGCAGCGAGCCGGCCGTCCAGGTGGTCAGTTCCCGCGGCCAGACGGCCTCGTCGTCGAAGACGTAGCCCGTCCAGTACAGGCCGCTGTCCGCGTCCCGCAGGTGCTGGATGGACTGGAGTATCTCCAGCGCCCGGTCGGACTCGCCCATCGCCCAGAGCGCGAGGGCGAGTTCGGCCGATTCACCGCCGGTCACCCAGGGGTTGGGGACCACACAGCGCACCCCGAGGCCGGGCACGACGAAGCGGTCCCAGGACTCCTCGATACGGGACTTGGCCTCGGCCCCGGTCAGCGCGCCGCCGAGGACCGGGTAGTACCAGTCCATCGAGTAGCGGTTCTTGTCGAGGAACCGCTCCGGGTGGCGCCGGATGGCGTGCCGCAGCGCGCCCGCCGCCAACTCCCAGTCAGGCTGCGGCTCTTCGCGCTGTTCGGCGATGGCGAGCGCGCAGCGCAGGGCGTGGTGGATCGACGAACTGCCGGTCAGCAGCGCGTCCTTGGTGTCCGTGCCGTCGTCGTCGCGCCGCCAGCCGATCTGCCCGCCGGGCTGCTGGAGGGCGAGGACGAACTCGACCGCGCCGACGACGGTCGGCCACATGCGGTCCAGGAACGTGTCGTCGCCGGTGGCGAGGTAGTGGTGCCAGACACCGACGGCTATGTAGGCGACGAAGTTCGTCTCGCGGGAGCGGTCGGTGACGTCGTCGGGCTCCCCGTCCGCGTACGCCGCGTACCAGGAGCCGTCCGGGTTCTGGTGGCGGGCCAGCCAGTCGTACGCCCGCTCGGCGGCCGCGTGCTCGCCCGCCGCGTCCAGCGCCATCGCGGCCTCGGTGTGGTCCCACGGGTCGAGGTGGTGACCCCGGAACCACGGGATCGCGCCGTCCTCCCGCTGCACGTCGAGGATGCCGCGTACGGTCGCGGCGGCCTGCTCGGCGGTGAGGACCCCGGGCAGGACGAGGTGTTCTGTCCGGGGGGTGGTCACGTGGCGTCCGCCTCGGACGTACCGGGCGTGGCGGAGAGCCGGGGCAGGTGCGGCTTGGTCGCGTACGCCACGAAGCTCTTGCCGATCAGCGGGTTCAGCGCCTGCTCGGCGACCCGGGTGGCCATCGGCTTCTTCATGATGTCCCAGACCAGGAGCTTGTGGTACGCCCGCACCGGCAGCGCCTTGTCGTTGTCGACGCCGAACGCGCACTTCAGCCACCAGTACGGCGAGTGCAGGGCGTGCGCGTGGTGGGTGCCGTACGGGCGCAGTCCGGCCTGCCGGATCTTCGCGAGGAGTTCGTCCGCCTTGTAGATGCGGATGTGGCCGCCCTCGACCTCGTGGTAGGCGTCGGACAGGGCCCAGCAGACCTTCTCCGGGCCGTAGCGCGGGACGGTGATCGCGATGCGGCCGCCGGGCTTGAGCACCCGGACCATCTCCGCGAGGACGCCCTTGTCGTCCGGGATGTGCTCCATGACCTCGGAGATGATCACGACGTCGAAGGACTCGTCGGGGAAGGGCAGGGCGAGGGCGTCGCCCTCCATGGCCGTGGCGGTGGCGCCGGCCGGGGCCTCGCCTGCCTCCTTCATCGCCGCGAACCACTTCGCGACCTCGCGGATCTCGTCGCCGTTCTGGTCCAGTGCCACGACCTGCGCGCCGCGCCGGTAGCACTCGAACGCGTGCCGGCCCGCCCCGCAGCCGAGGTCCAGGACTCGGTCGCCCGGCGCGAGAGGGAACCGGGAGAAGTCGACGGTCAGCACGTGGCCCTGCTTTCGGGATAGACGCCGGTAACGCTGGTCGAGGTCGAGAGTTCGGGAGCGGTGGCGGGGGCGGCCCCGGCGGGGACCCCGCCGCGCGGGTGCGGCCGGGTGCGGGCGATGGCCTCGCGGTAGTGGGCGACCGTGCCCTCGGCGGCCCGGGCCCAGGTGAAGCGGGCCAGGACCCGCTCGCGGCCCGCACGGCCGAGCCGGTCCCGCAGCCGCGGGTCGCCGAGCAGCCGGCTGAGCGCGGCGGCCAGCGCGCCCGCGTCGCCGGGCGGCACCGCCAGACAGGTCTCGCCGTCGGGTCCCGCGACCTCGGGGATGGCCCCGCCGGTCGTGGCGACCAGCGGAGTGCCCGTGGCCATGGCCTCGGCGGCCGGGAGGGAGAAGCCTTCGTAGAGGGAGGGCACACAGGCGACCTGCGCCGAGCGCACCAGGTCGACGAGTTCCGCGTCGGAGATGCCCTTGACGAACTCGACGCAGCCTTCGAGGCCGTACCGCTCGATGGCCTGGGCGACGGGCCCGTCCTCGGCGCGCTTGCCGACGACGACCAGATGGGCCTCCGGGTGCTCGGTCCGCACCTTCGCCAGCGCCTCGACCAGGAACACCAGCCCCTTCAGCGGCACGTCCGCGCTGGAGGTGGTCACGATGCGGCCCGGCACCTGCGCCACCGACGGGTCGGGGCGGAACAGGTCGGTGTCGGCGCCGATGTGGACGACGTGGACGCGGTCCTGCCGCACCCCGAGGTGGTCGACGATCTCCTGCTGGGAGGAGCCGGAGACGGTGAGCACCGACGGCAGGCGGCGCGCCACGCGCTTCTGCATCCGGGTGAACGCGTACCAGCGGCGCACCGAGAAGCGGCGCTGCCGGCTGTCCGCCGCGTCCAGTTCCAGCTGCCGGTCCACGGTGATCGGGTGGTGGATGGTGGTGACCAGGGGCGCGCCGATGTCGCCCAGCAGCCCGTAGCCGAGGGTCTGGTTGTCGTGCACGACGTCGAAGTCGCCGCGCCGGGCCCGCAGCAGGCGGCGGGCGCGCAGCGAGAAGGTCAGCGGCTCCGGGAAGCCGCCGGTCCACATGGTGGCGACCTCCAGCGCGTCGACCCAGTCGCGGTACTCGTCGCGGCCGGGGGTGCGGAAGGGGTCGGGCTGGCGGTAGAGGTCGAGACTGGGCAGCTCGGTCAGGCTCAGCCGGCCGGGACCGGCGCCGGGCACCTCGTCGGTGTCGAGGACGGCGTACGGCTGCGCGCCGATGACCTCGACGCGGTGACCGAGGCGGGCCAGCTCACGGGAGAGGTGGCGGACGTAGACGCCCTGGCCGCCGCAGAACGGGTTTCCCTTGTACGTCAGGAGCGCGATGTCGAGCGGTCGCCCGCCGTCCGCGGCGAGGTCCTTCCCAGGACCCGCCTGACTGGCCTCAGCGGTCACTCCGGGCCCCCTTCTGCCTGCACTGTCCCGCGAGATTACGCCGGGACGCTAATCTAGAACAAGTTTCAGACTTGATCGTTCGGGAGGCTCTGAATCTACCGGCAGGTAGGGGTGCTGTGAGCAGTGGATCAGGTGATTCACGCCACGGCGGACGGCCTCTGCCATGCTGTCTGATCACCAGCCCTCACCGACTGTCACGGAACGGGATCCATGCCTGCGGAAGCCAAGGTGGTCAAGGTGGAAGCCAGCACCGACAGACCGGCCCTCCCGGCCCTCACCGAACGGCAGGCGGCGCGCCGGCGCCGCATTCTGCACGCGAGCGCGCAGCTCGCCAGCCGGGGCGGTTTCGACGCGGTGCAGATGCGCGAGGTCGCGGAGTCCTCAAAGGTCGCGCTCGGCACCCTCTACCGGTATTTCCCGTCCAAGGTGCATCTGCTGGTCGCCACCATGCAGGACCAGCTGGAACACATGCACGGCACGCTGCGCAAGAAGCCGCCGACCGGCGACACCGCCGCCGAGCGGGTCGCGGAGACGCTGATGCGCGCCTTCCGCGCCCTTCAGCGCGAGCCGCATCTGGCCGACGCGATGGTGCGCGCCCTGACCTTCGCGGACCGCAGCGTCTCCCCCGAGGTGGACCAGGTCTCCCGCCAGACCACGATGATCATCCTGGACGCGATGGGCGTGGCGGACCCCGGGCCCGCGCAGCTGTCCGCGGTCCGCGTCATCGAGCACACCTGGCACTCGGCCCTGATCACCTGGCTCTCGGGCCGCGCCTCCATCGCCCAGGTGAAGATAGACATCGAGACGGTGTGCCGGCTGATCGACCTCACCGCGCCGGAGGAGCCGCGCGCCTGAGGAAGCGCGCAGGAAAAAACCTACGAGACGGGTTCCCTTCGCCGGCATGGTCCGGATCAGGTACTGGAGGTCGCCTTCCGGTGAAACAGCCACCTTCGGGCCTCTCAGCTCGACCGTCGACGTCGGCCCCAGCGGATGCCACTGCGTGTTGCCTGGACGTCTCGCGGAAGTCGGCTACTCCGGTGGAGCTCCCTCACTCGCCTCGTAGGCCACTTTCAAGAGTAGCCCCCCAGAGCGGAATGCAATAGCCCAAAAGGGACTTTTCTCAACCTCTCCTGCCGGGCCGCCGGAAGGGGCTCAGTCCTCCGGCGGGAACACCGGCTCCCCGCTGCCCAGCAGAGTGATCGTGATGGCCTCCACCGGGCAGCCCTCGGCCGCCGCCAGCACCCGCTCGCTGGCGCCCGTGTCCGGGTCGACCGGACGGGACTGGCGCCCGGCGTCGAGCCGGAAGCCGGCCGGGGCGTGGTGCAGGCACTGGGCCGAGCCGATGCACAGGGCGCGGTCGACCTCGACGTGCCAGCGGTCCCCCGCCCCCACGCCCGGCTCCGCTCGCGCGGGAAGTGCCCCCATCGCTCACCCCTCCCAGCCGGCCGGCAGGTGGACCATCTTGTGTTCGAGGAACTCGCCGTACCCTTCCGGACCGAACTCCCGCCCCAGGCCGGAGTTCTTGTAGCCGCCGAACGGGCCGAGCATGTCGAGGCTGAAGGTGTTGACGGAGTACGTGCCCGTGCGGACCCGGCGCGCGACGTCGATGCCGTGCTCGACGTCGGCCGTCCACACGCTGCCGCTCAGTCCGTACTCGGAGTCGTTCGCGATCTTCACGGCCTCGGACTCGTCGCCGTAGGGCAGCAGACAGATCACCGGGCCGAAGATCTCCTCGCGGGCGATGCGCATGCCGTTGTCCACGTCGCCGAAGAGGGTCGGCTCGACGTACCAGCCGCGCTCCAGGCCCGGCGGACGGCCGCCGCCGGTGAGGATCTTCGCGCCCTCCTCCTGGCCGATGCGGATGTAGTCGAGGCTGCGCTGCTGCTGACGGCGCGCCACCAGCGGCCCCACCTGGGTCGCCGGGTCCAGCGGGTCGCCCACCACCAGCGCGCTCGCCGCCGCCGCGAAGGCGTCCGCGAACTCGTCGTAGCGCGAGCGCGGCACCAGGATGCGGGTCTGGGCCACACAGGCCTGCCCGTTGTTCATCCAGGCCGCCGAGACGATGCCGGGGACGGCCGTGGCGAGGTCCGCGTCGGGCAGGACCACCGCCGCCGACTTGCCGCCCAGCTCCAGCGTCACGCGGCTGAGGTTGCGCGCGGCCACCTCCATCACCCGCCGGCCGGCCGCGACCGACCCGGTGAAGGAGACCTTGTCGACGCCGGGGTGTCCGACCAGGTACTCGCTGACCTCGCGGTCCGCGGGCAGGATCGACAGGACACCCTCGGGCAGCCCGGCCTCGCGCGCGATCTCGCCGAGGATGTAGGCGTCCAGCGGCGACTCCGGCGACGGCTTGAGCACCACGGTGCAGCCGGTGAGCAGCGCGGGCGCGAGCTTGGCGGCGGCCACGAACTGCGGGACGTTCCAGGGGACGACGGCCGCGACCACCCCGACGGGCTCGCGGCGCACCAGGATCGGCCCGAGCACCCCGGCCCGCCGCTCCTCGTACGCGAAGTCCCGGGCGACGGTGATCGCCGCGTCCCAGACCATCATCGCGCCGAGCGCCTGCGCGAGGACGCTCCAGGAGTACGGCGAGCCGTTCTCGGACGAGATGACGCGGGCGATCTCCTCGTGCCGTACGGCGATCGCGTCCTTGATCCTGGAGACCACCGCGATCCGCTCTTCGGGCGTCATCCGCGGCCAGGGCCCCTCGTCGAACGCCGTGCGGGCGGCGGCGACGGCCCGGTCCACGTCGGCCCTCGAGGCGTGCGGCACCCGTCCGATGACTTCCTCGGTGTGCGGCGAGATCACCTCGATGACCTCCTCGCCCAGCGGGTCGGCCAACTCCCCGCCGATGAACAGCTGTCCGTGTTCCACGAGTTCGGTCATGGCGACTGCCTCCCCGGCACGACTCTGACGATCCATCAGATACGGAACTGATAGCAGCTCCGCCCCGAGGAGTCCACGGCCCGGACGCCCACCGCGACGGTCGACCCGGGCTCCCATCGAAACCTGTTCTAGTTATAGTGACCGGGACGCGGCGATCGGAGAGTCCATGACGCAGGTGCACGACCACGGCGGCGGCGTACGGTCCATCGAGGTCCCCATCCCGGACAACCCCCTCGGCCACACCCTCGTGTACGTCGTCGACACCGACCGCGGCCCGGTGCTGATCGACACCGGCTGGGACGACCCCGCGTCCTGGGACACGCTCACCGAGGGGCTCACGGCGTGCGGCACCTCGGCCGCCGACGTCCACGGAGTGGTGATCACCCATCACCATCCCGACCACCACGGGCTGTCCGGCCGGGTCCGCGAGGCCTCCGGCGCCTGGGTGGCGATGCACGCGGCGGACATCGCCATCGTCCGCCGCACCCGGGAGACCCGGCCCGGCCGCTGGTACGCGTACATGGCGGACAAGCTCACCGCCGCCGGCGCCCCCGAGGAGCACATCGCCCCGCTGCGCGCCGACCGGCCCCGGCGCGCCCTGCCCGGCCTCGCCCCCGCCCTGCCCGACCGGGAGATCGTCCCCGGCGAGCTGCTCGGCCTCCCGGGCCGCCGGCTGCGCGCCGTCTGGACCCCGGGACACACCCCCGGCCATGTCTGCCTGCACCTGGAGGAGCGCCATCCCGCCGGGCTCACGGGCAGCGGACGGCTGTTCTCCGGCGACCATCTGCTGCCCGGGATCACCCCGCACATCGGCCTGTACGAGGACCCGGACGACGCCACCGTCACCGACCCGCTCGGCGACTACCTCGCCTCCCTCGAACGCGTCGGCCGCCTCGGCACCGCCGAGGTGCTCCCGGCCCATCAGCACGCCTTCACCGACGCGCCCTCGCGCGTACGGGAGTTGCTGGCCCACCACGAGGAGCGCCTCGACGGCCTGCTCGGCCTGCTGGCCGACCCGCTCACCCCCTGGCAGCTCGCCGAGCGCATGGAGTGGAACCGCCCCTGGGACCGGATCCCCTACGGATCACGGAACATCGCGGTCTCGGAGGCCGAGGCCCATCTGCGGCGCCTGGTGAAGCTGGGCCGGGCGGAGGCGGTGCCGGGGACCGAGCCGGTGACGTACGTGGCGGTGTGAGCCGCCGCGCGGACCGCACCCGCACCCCGAGACACCCGCTCCCGCCCGGCCGTGCAGCCGCCCCACGGCGTGTTTCTACGGGCCGGTAGAGTGGCGCCGTCGTCATCACACCCGTACGGGGGAAAGCCGGTGCAATTCCGGCGCTGACCCGCAGCCGTGAGCCACCGCGAGGTGGCGAGCCGGATCGCCCCGCACGGTACGTGACCGGCTCGCGCACACCGGCGGCCCGCCGGTGTACGGCACCGTCGAGGTCTACGGAGCCGAGCCGCCCGGGGGTGCCCCGTGCTGTCCGGCTCCCCACAGGGAGAGGCATCCGCCGATCATGAACGTCCGCCGCACCGCCGCGGTCCTGGCCGCCGCCGCCGTGATCGGCGGCGCCACGCCCGCCGTCGCCGCCGACCCGTCCCCTTCGCCCTCGGTGGCGATACCCGCCGGCCTCTACGGCCGCACCGACCCCACGTACGACGGTGTCTGGCGGCAGTCCCTCGCCCTGCTCGCGCAGAACACCGTGGGCGTGCGGCCCGCCTCCTCGGCCATCGCCTGGCTGACCGGGCAGCAGTGCGCCAACGGCGCGTTCGCCGCCTTCCGTGCCGACACCGCCAAGCCCTGCGACGCCAAGCTGATGGTCGACACCAACAGCACGGCCGCCGCCGTCCAGGCCCTCGCCGCGCTCGGCAACCACACCCCCGTCACCGCCAAGTCCGTCGCGTGGCTGAAGTCCGTCCAGAACGCGGACGGCGGCTGGGGCTACTCCCCGGGCGGCGCCAGCGACGCCAACTCCACCGCCGTCGTCGTCGGCGCGCTGACCTCGGCGGGCGAACAGCCCCAGAGCGTCGTCAAGGGCGGCAAGTCCCCCTACGACGCCCTGCTGAAGCTCGCCCTGCCCTGCACCGGCGACGGCGCGGGCGCCTTCGCCTACCAGCCCGACAAGAAGGGCGCCCTCGTCGCCAACGCGGACGCCACCGCGGCGGCCGTGACCGCCGCCCTCGGCAAGGGACTCGGGGGCGCCGCCGCGAACCCGGACTCCGAGGGCCTCACCTGCAAGGCACCGGCCACGGACGCCACCCAGGCGGCCCGCAACGGCACCACGTACCTCGCCAGGGAACTGACCGGCAGCGGCCATCTGACGTCGTCGCTGCCCGGCGCCGAGGACCAGCCCGACTACGGCAACACCGCCGACGCGATCGTCGCCCTCGCGACCGCCGGCCAGAGCGAGATGGCCGTCCCCGCCCTGCACTGGCTCCAGACCGACTCCGCCAAGTGGGCGCAGCAGGCCGGCCCGGCCGCGTACGCGCAGCTGATCCTCGCCGCGACCGCCGTCTCCGCCGACCCGCGCCACTTCGGCTCCCAGGACCTGGTGGCGCTCCTGAACGCGACCGGCCCCGGGCCCGTGTACGTGCCCACCGCCGCCCCGTCGTCCTCGGCCGGCGCCAAGGGCGACACGGCCGCGGCCGACGACTCCTCCGACTCCGGCAGCACCGTGTGGATCGCCGGCGGCATCCTGCTCGTCGTCGTGGCCGCCGTCGGCTTCATGCTCTTCGGGCGCAGCAGGAACAAGCAGTCGTGAGCCGTCGCCGCGCCGCCGCCGCACTGCTGACGGCCGTGCTGCTCCCGCTGCTGGGAGCCGCCGGCCAGGCGCAGGCCACCGGCTACCGCTACTGGTCCTTCTGGGACCGCACGGGCACCGGCTGGACCTACGCCACCCAGGGTCCGGCGACCGCCCGCCCCGACGACGGTGACGTGCAGGGCTTCCGGTTCGCGGTGAGCGCGGACTCCCAGGACGCCAGCCGCCCGCGCGGCGCGGCCGACTTCGCGACGATCTGCGCGAAGACGCCCGCACGGGACGGCTCGAAGCGGGTCGCCCTGGTCATCGACTTCGGCACGCCCGCCGACGCCCCCTCGGGCGAACGGCCGCCCGCTGCACGGACCGCCTGCGCCCAGGTGCCCTCCGACGCCAGCACGGCGGAGGCGCTGGCCGCGGTGGCCAAGCCGCTGCGGTACGACACCAACGCCCTGCTGTGCGCGATCGCCGGATACCCGCAACAGGGCTGCGGTGAGCAGGTGTCGGCACCGGAGAAGCCGAAGAGCACGGCGACGGCGGCCGCGACAGGGCAGCCCACGACGGACGACGGCCCCTCGGTGGGCCTGATCGCGGGTTGCGCGGCCGTGGCCGTCCTCGCGGCGGCGGCGCTCTGGCAGTCCCGGCGGCGCAGGCGTGGCTAAGAGCTCCGGACAGAAGTGGGGTCCGATCAGCGGGCGGTGTCCGGTGCGTGCGATCGCAAGGCGCCGGAAGGTCCTTGTAGCGGAGCTACCAGGG